>JACCRS010000138.1 GCA_013813435.1 Gemmatimonadales bacterium | reverse complement strand
CGACTCCTCCCCACTCAGCACGGCAGCCAGCGCCGTGGCCACGGTTTCAACGGACAGCTCGCGCATGCAGCGGTGATGGCCCAGGGGGCACCTCTCAGGACCATGCCTAGAGCAGGGCCGGCACGCCAAACCGTCTCGCCCGAGGGTGACATCGCCCCGCCGCCGGGGCCCGAATCCGAACTCCGGGATCGTCGGTCCAAACAGAGCTACGACCGGCGTTCCGACCGCGGTGGCCAGGTGCAGTGGGGCCGAATCGTTGGTCACCAGTACGGCGGCACGGCTGAGCAGCGCGGCGGAAGCGCGGAGACTGAGCGCTCCCGCGGCACTCAGCGCGCGACCCGGCGCGGCGGCGGCGATGGCATCTGCGAGCCGGCCGTCATCGGCGCTGCCGACTATCACACAGGTCCGGTCTGAGCGCGAGGCCAGCTCGCTGTAGTATGGCCATCGCTTCGTGCCCCAGATCGATCCCGGCGCAAACGCAACGAAGCCGGGGGGAACCCGGTGGGCTTCGAGCCATCTTTCTGCAGCGCGGTGATCGTCCGCGGTGAGCCCCAAGGTAACCCCGGGCAGCTCTCCGGTCGCGGCGGCCAGCGTCAGCAGCCGGTCCACCTCGTGCCCACCCGATGGGCGCGGCACCCGTCTCGTGTAGGTAATCGCCGCGGCGCTGTCGGCAAATCCGACCCGCTCCCGCGCTCCCGACAGCAGCGCCAGCATGGCGGAGCGGAAGGAGCGATGCGGGAGGTAGGCTGTAGAGTATCGACGACTCCGGAGAACCGACGCCAGCTTCAGGGTCCCCCGGAGTCCCCCGTCAGATCCATGCTTGTCATAGCGAATCACCGAAGCCACTCCCGGGTGAGTCTCTAGCAGGCCTCCGGCGGCCGGAGTGGTAACCACGTCGACTGGGCCGTGCCGCCGGGAAAGGACTGAAATTAAGGGCGTGGTCAGCACAACATCGCCGAGGAAAGCGGTCTGTATTACAAGAGCGGAAGGAGTTCCCTCCCCCATCAGTCCACCTGCAGTACAGCGAGAAAAGCTTCCTGGGGGATCTCCACCGCCCCGATCTGCTTCATCCGCTTCTTTCCCTCTTTCTGCTTCTCGAGGAGCTTGCGCTTGCGGGTGATGTCACCGCCGTAGCACTTGGCCAGCACGTCCTTGCGAAAGGCGGAGATGGTTTCCCGGGCTATGACCTTGTTCCCGACGGCCGCCTGAATCGCCACCTGGTAGAGCTGGCGCGGGATCAGTTCCTTGAGCTTCTCAGCTACCTTGCGGCCCCACTCCTGGGCCTTGTCACGATGGATGATGACGCTGAAAGCATCTATGGCGTCGCCGTTGATGAGCATGTCCAGCTTGACCAGGTCGGAGTTCCGGTAATCGGCCGCCTCGTAATCCAGAGACGCGTAGCCCCGGCTGAGCGACTTGAGCTTGTCGTAGAAATCCAGGACGATCTCGCCCAGCGGAAACTCGAAGTCGAACTCCACCCGGGCGGTGTCGATGTAGTGCATTCCGTTGTAGATGCCCCGGCGTTCCTGGCCCAGCTTCATGATGCCGCCGATGTACTCGGCCGGGGCCATGATGCGAGCCTTCACATAGGGCTCGTCGATCCGTGAAATGTTCGCCGGATCCGGCAGTTTGCTGGGATTCTCCAGGAGCAGCATCTCGCCGTCGGTCTGATACACGTGATACTCCACCGTGGGCACCGTGGTGATCAGATCGAGGTTGAACTCACGCTCCAGCCGCTCCTGCACGATTTCCATGTGCAACAGTCCGAGAAACCCGCAGCGAAAACCGAACCCCAGCGCGGTAGACGATTCGGGCTCGTAGTGGAGGCTCGCGTCATTGAGGCGAAGCTTTTCCAATGCGTCACGGAGACCCTCGTACTGTTCGGAGTCCGTGGGGTAGACGCCGGCGAAGACCATCGACTTGACGTCGCGGTAGCCCGGCAGCAGTTCGGTGGCGCGGTTGGAGGCATCCAGGATGGTGTCTCCTACCCGTGCGTCTCGCACGTCGCGCAGACTGGCGACGATGTAACCCACTTCACCCGCCGCCAGCTCATCCGTCGGATGCTGCCCCAGCTGGAGATAGCCCACTTCATCCACGTGGTGGACCTCGTCCGGGTGGGCACCGAAGACGATCTCGGTCCCCTCGCGGATAACCCCATCGACCACCCGGATGCTGGGGACGGCCCCCCGGTAACGATCGTAGTACGAATCGAAGATCAGCGCGCGCAGAGGAGCGTCCAGCCGTCCGCGGGGCGGAGGGACGCGGGCGACTATCGCCTCGAGCAGCTCCGGAACTCCGGTTCCCTCCTTGGCTGACACGGCGAGAATCTCCTCCCGCTTTGCCCCGATCAAATTCATGATCTCCTCGGCACGCCGTTCGGGCTCGGCCCCGGGGAGGTCGATCTTGTTGAGCACAGGGATGATCTCGAGGCCGGCATCCATCGAGAGGAAGAGGTTGCTCAGCGTCTGCGCCTGGATGCCTTGCGATGCGTCCACCACCAGAATAGCGCCTTCGCATGCGGCCAAGGAGCGGGATACCTCATAGGTAAAATCCACGTGCCCGGGCGTGTCGATCAGATTGAGCTCGTACGTGGTGCCGGCAGGCCCGGTATAGCTCATGCGCACGGCGTTCAACTTGATGGTAATTCCGCGCTCGCGCTCCAGATCCATCGTGTCGAGGAGCTGCTCCCGCATCTGACGCTTCTCGACCGCCCCGGTGGCCTCGATGAGCCGGTCGGCCAGAGTGGACTTTCCATGATCGATGTGGGCGACGATGCAGAAGTTTCGAATTCTGGACTGAGGCATGGGGGGAAGATAACGCGGGGAAGCGGGGAAGCGGGGAAGGGGGAAAGCAGCATGGAATCCCCAATGCTGGGAAGTTCGGATTATGCAATTACTCTTGATTGAATGGCAACCTCGACGCCAGCTACTACGGCGCGCTTCCCCGCCTCCCCGCTTCCCCGCCGTCGACTCCTGACCTCGCAGGACGCGGGCATGCTCCTGGTATGCCTCATCTGGGGCATGAACTTCAGTGTTACCAAGTCGGCGTTCGATCAACTGGCGCCACTCCCATTCACCGCTATCCGCTTTGCCATCTCCAGTCTGCTACTATGGCTCATCATCCGGGTGGCCGAGGGTCGAACGCCGCTGCCATCCGGGGCGCTACTGCGGCTGGTCGTTCTCGGCATGGTGGGCAACACCCTATATCAGCTCGCCTTTATGCTGGGTCTGGCTCGAACAACCGCTACCAACAGCGCGCTTATCCTGTCGACCGTGCCCACGGTAGTGGCGGTGTTAGCCGGCGCGCTGCGGCTGGAGCGAGTCACGCCCCGGATGTGGTCGGGAATAGCACTCGGCACAATGGGCGTCGTACTGGTCATCGCGACGAGAGGGGTTGGATTCGACCGCGCCACTTTCAGCGGAGATCTGCTGACCATCGCGGCCGTGCTCTGCTGGGCCGGATACACCATCGGCTTGCGTCGAGTGCCTGAAGGAGTGAGCCCCCTTCGGGTCACTGCCATCACCACTATCGCGGGAACCCCGGGACTGGTGTTGGCCGGCTTACCCGGGGTTCTTCGGCTGGATTGGGGAGCGGTGGGCTTGAATGCCTGGCTTGCGGTGGCCTACTCGTCGGTTCTGTCACTGGTGCTGGCGTATCTCCTGTGGAATCGGAGCGTGAAGGCTATCGGTGGTGCCCGAACCGCTATCTACATGTGCCTGACCCCTCTGGTTGCGGTCTTCGGCGCCTGGCTGCTTTTAGGAGAGCGGCCCCACGCGCTGCAGGGTGTTGGTGCCGTCTTCATCATCGTTGGGGTCCTGTTGACCAGGACGGGAGGGGGCGAGGATAAAAAGCGTGAGCGGGAACGAAACGCGTAAGCGGGAGAAAAACTGCGGTTGCGGTATAGCAGTTCCCGCTCACGTTGTTCTCTCCCCGCTCACGCTGTCTGTTCGCCTTTTATTCGACAATCTCCTCAAAGCTCTCGGGATTCCACACTGGCCGCTTGGGCGCGTTGGCGATTTCCCCCCCCAGAAAGAACAGTAGCTTGAGGATCCGCGCTTCCTTTTCGCTATCGATCTTGTCGGGCGAATCGGTGACCTCGTGATAATCCTCGTGCACTCCGTTGAAGAAAAAGAGGATGGGAACCCCCTTGCGAGCAAAGTTGTAGTGGTCGGAGCGAAAATAAAAACGCTCCTCCGGCCAGCGATCGTCTATGGCCGTCATGCGCAGCTCCGGGTGTGCCGCGTTGACGCGGGCAAGTGTGGTGCCCAGATCGGAGTGCTCTTTTCCTATCGCCACGATCGTGTCAGGCCAGTTACGGCCGATCATGTCTATGTTGATATTGGCGACTATCTGTTTCACCGGTACTGGGGGGTTGCCGGCGAAGTAGTTGCTGCCCCATAGCCCCTTCTCCTCGCCACTGACGGTAAGAAAAATCACGGACCGCTTCGGCCGTGCGCCGGGGCGGCTGAACGCCTCGGCCAGCTCAATAACCCCCGCGGTCCCTGAGGCATCGTCGTCCGCGCCGTTATTGATGCTGTCCCGCTTTCCGGGTGTAATGCCGATGTGGTCCATGTGGGCCGAGTACACGACATACTCTCGCTTGAGCCTGGAGTCGCTTCCCTCGAGAATACCCACGGTGTTCGGAGCGGTGAGCGACGAGGTGACGGTGTCTTTCATCTCGATCCCAACTTGCAGCGCCGGGATCTCGCGGGCCACGGCTGGTGCCGTTCGAACAGCGGCCAGATCCACTCCAGCGGCCGCAAGCGTGTTCTTTACCGCCCTGGAATGCACCTGGAGGGTCACCGGCCTCTCGTCGGAGAGCCCGATGACCGTGCGCTCGGGATGCCGCCGCGGAATGGAGCTTGCGAACACCGCAGAGTCGGCATCGCTTAACATCAAGACTGCCTTCGGCCCTGCCAGGAACAGGACGCGTAACACCTGCTGCAGAGTCTCGGGCTCGGGCCGGGCTGGAGGCACGAACAGGACGGCCTTATCGCGTAAGTCAAGCCGCCCGACAGACTCGGCGGTGTGCGCTCCACCCACCAGTAGGGCGCCGGCCCACACCGGTTGTTGTGGGACACTACCGCCCTCGTAGCGGACGGCGGTTGTAAAGCTCGCCGTCTCCTTCCGTGCTCCAACGGAAAAGACGACTCGGGAGTGCACCGGGTCGAGTCGTCGCCGCGTAACTGGGTAGCGTTGAAGCGAGGTCTTAAGCCCAAACCGGCGAAACTGATCGGCCACGTACTCGGCGGTCAGCTCCAGGCCACGGCTGGGCGTGTCGCGCCCCATCATGGAGTCGTCGGCTATGATCCCGATCCGGCGGGCAACATCGACAGCCGTGATCGACCATGCGGCCTGAGCCAGCGGCTGAGTAGTTTGGGCCGCAAGCGGGGTGGTCAGTGCAAGGCCCAGCAGGGTCAAGCAACGCATGCGCATTCTCGGTGAGTGGTTTACCCGCGATCCAATTACTTGCGCTCAACGATCTGGCGATAGCTGGCCGCTGTCCAGCGCGGGCGGGGCATGGTGGAGGCCACCTGTGCCCCCACGTAGAAGAGAAGCTTCACCAGCCGCGCCTGTTTTTCTCCGTCGATGCGGTTCGGCTCATCACTGGGCTGATGGTAGTCGGGGTGAGTGCCGCTGGTGAAAAATAGAATGGGCACTCCCTTTCGGGCGAAGTTGTAGTGATCTGATCTATAGAAGATGCGTTCCTCCGGCCAGCGGTCAGGGATGGGTGTCATCCTGAGCTCCGGGTGGGCCTCGACCACCGCCTGGAGGGTCTCCCCCAGGTTCGATTGCTCCAACCCCACCGCGATCACCGAGTCGGGCCAATTCCGTCCAATCAGGTCCATGTTGATGTTTGCCACCACCTGATCAAGCGGTACCGGGGGGTGTTCCGTGAAGTGGGCGCTTCCCAGCAGTCCGTCCTCTTCTCCACTCGGGGCCAGGAACATGATCGATCTGCTGGGACGCATTCCCGGCTGCCGGAAAGCTTCCGCCAGCTCGAGCAGTCCGGCCACACCCGATGCATTGTCATCCGCGCCGTTGTTCACGCTGTCGGTCTGCCCCGGGCTGATCCCGATGTGGTCGATATGCGCCGAGTAGACGAGATACTCCTTCCGCAGCAGCGAGTCCGACCCCTCAAGGATGCCCAGGACGTTCGGCACCTGGCCCCGTTCCACCACTCGTTTCGATAGGCGCACCTCGGCCGTGAAGGGAACCGGCCTGCGTTCAGGCTGCCTCAGCCGGCGCAGCCGAGCGGGATCAATCCTCATTCGGGTAAGTAGTGAACCGAGTGCCCGCTCGTGCAGCTCGATGACGGGAGCCCCGCTCTCGTTGCCGGGGTTCCCGTCTCGCTCCAACCGCGATTTGGCTGCGGCCAGGCGCTGGGCGAACGTTAAAGAATCTCGGTTGGACAGAACCAGCACGGCTCTGGGTTTCGCCTCAGATAGCTCGATGATTCTCTGGTTGAAGGTTGCGGGGAGTGGCCGGGAGAAGTCCGCTATGAGCAGGATTACTTTATCCCTCACGTCCGGCCCCGCCAGCGAGGCCGAGCTGTCCACTCCTGCGATCAGCAGGACTGAACCTCGCAGTGGCTGGTCGGGGATTCTCCCGAGTATGTATCTGGCATCGGTACCGAGCCGCGCCACGGCGCGCCCACCGCTGCCCCTGAGCTCCACAGCCGAGCTACCGGTATCGATGGTCCACCGAGTTACCCCAAACCTTTGCACGTAGTGTCCGTCTCCTGCTCCAGGTGTCAGCCCAGCCCGCTTGAACTCAGAGACCACGTATGCGGCCGTCTGCTCCAGTCCGGGACTCGGCGTCGCACGCCCCTGCATCGAGTCCGCCGCCAGGACGCCGACCCGGCGCATAACATCCTGCGCCGTGATAGTGGCAGCAGCACGGGTGACCGCCGGTTCCGCCTGTGCTGCGAGCTTCCGAGCGACTAGTGCGCCCAGGAGGCACAAGGACCGGATGAAAAGGTCTCGACTCATTGGCGGAAGAAGACGAAAAAGGCAAGGAAGCATGGGAGAAAGCTACGGACGCGTGGGCTGGCAGTTTCAGCCTGGATCAGGGCTTGCGCCGGCGCAGCTTGGGCTCGCCGGTGCTCTGCGGGTTGCGGGCTCCCCGCTTCACCGTCGGCACCTTTCGGGGTTCGCGGGCTTCGACTGATGATGGCTCCGCTGGTGGTTGGGCCCTGCGGCGTCTCAAGGTTTGCGGCTCGGCAGGTGCCGGAGGAATCCAAGAGTGTACCCCGACGCCCGGTGCTGGAATGGTGCCGGGCCCGCCCACGTCCGCACTGGTCCGGCCGCGATCGACCCGGGATCGCCGCAGCTCATGGCTCTCACGCTGACGCAAACGGGTAACGTACTCTGTACCTGGTTCCGCGTCCTTGAAAACATATCGCGGCGCTGGACGAAGTGGCCGGGCGGTGACCACGTTGCCGCCTTGATTGTAGCGATAAGGGTAGTAGGCCGGATCATCGTAAATCACTACTCTATACCGCAGGCATGAGGTCGCGTAGGGATCCCACTTATCGGGACTGGCGTAGGAATGGCAGTCGTAGCAGACGAACCGAGGGTACTCGTACCGGCGCCCGACATAATAGGGAGCGATGTCGTACCGATAGCTGCCGCGCGGGGCAATTCTCCGGGCCAGATCGGTCAGCGCAACGTACGGGTCGCCCCGAATCCTGCCCTTTTGAATCAGGCGAAAGTCCCAATAGTCGCCGCGGGTGACGTCTTCGTACTCGAATGGAAAGGGCGAGGTGACGGCTAGGAGATATCCGATGCCGGGACTATCGTCGACGGTGAAAGCGGGACGCTGGTGCGACGCAGCGATCTCCCGGGTTCTGCCGCCGCTTACGTAACTCCGTCGCCACGGCTCGCGCGGAAACAGAGCCCGGAGTCTGCCGTCGGTATCCACGCGGAGCACTGTCGTGTGGCCGGGTACTTCGGTCCGCAAGTAGATCCTGACCTCATCGCCCTCGCGGTATGGTTGCGCCCGTTCAGGCCATACGCTGACGCGGCCGGCGACCTGCTGGCGCTGTCCCGCCGGAAGCGATTGAGCCAGTGGGGACGGGGGGCTGAGGTGCAGTGGACCCAGAACCAACAGCCAGCCCAAGGCGACGAGCATGAAACCTCCAAGCCTATTCGTCGGCATGTCAGCACGCGCTATGCCACTTCAACCGGCCTCGCTAACACTTGGCCAAGGAAAGCCTTGGGGCCCTGTCATCCGCCGGTAATGTTTCACGCTGTATCCTCCGGATGACATCGCGGAAGTTTGACTTCACCACTGGCGCCCGGATACGTTTGCGCCGGAATGGACCGTTCTGACGTGCGATCTGGCCGTGCGCGGCTCGACCTGCTCGACCCCCTGGAGGTATCGAAGCTCGGAGGCCTCGAGCTCATCACCGAAGGTGTCGTCGAGGGCTTCCTCAGCGGGCTGCACCGCTCTCCCCGGCGAGGCTTTTCCGTCGAATTTGCCGAGCATCGGATGTACCAGCCCGGGGACGAGCTCCGCTATGTGGACTGGAAGATTCTGGGGCGAAACGACCGCCTCTATGTAAAGCAGTTCGAGGAAGAAACCAACCTGCGCGCTATGATCGTCTTCGACACCAGCCGGTCGATGGCATGGACCGGCTCCCCCTCAACCGTGCTTCCCAAGCTCGCCTACTCGCAGCGGCTCATCGCCGCGCTGGCCCTGGTGCTGATACGCCAACGCGATGCCACCGGATTGATCACATTCGATGACGATGTTCGGTCGGTCATGCCTCCCCGGGCACGCCTGAGTCATTGGCGACAGCTTCTGGGAACGCTGGCGGCCGTCGAAGGCGGGCAGGGGACCGCAGCGGAGCCGGCGCTCAAACGGGTGGTACGCCAGCTGCGCCGCAGGGGCCTGGTAGTTTTCGTGTCCGATCTCCTCCTCGACCAGTCCCTTGCGCTGAAGGCGCTGCGATTTCTGCGGCATCGGGGGCACCAGGTTCTAGTGCTTCATATCATGGACCCTGCAGAGGTGGCGCTCGGGGGCCCCAACGAGGCACGCTTCGAGGATCCCGAATCCCGCACGGCGGTAATTATCCGGCCGCGCGACTGGGCCGGCGCATACCGTGACACGGTCCGGGCGGTAGTCAGCGAGTGGCGGCTGGCGTGCCGCCGGCATGGCATCGTTTATCAGCGGGTCACCACAGATACGCCCTACGGGGTCGTACTTCGAGCAGCCCTGACGCCGCCTTCACGCTCGGCATGATTGGATTTCTGCATCCGTGGGTTTTGGCCGGTCTTGCCGCGGCGGCTATTCCCATCCTCTTGCATCTGTTGGCCCGGCGCGAACCTCCCACCGTGATGTTTCCTGCTGTCCGGTACCTCGTCAGCACGACTCGCGAGCACCAACGACGTCTAAAGCTCCAGAACTGGCTGCTGTTGTTTTTGAGAACGATGCTGATCGCAATCCTGGTAATGGCAGCGGCCGGCCCCACGGCTCCAATGAGCGGTGTGCCGGGGCATGTACCCAGCGCGCTGGTGCTCATCATAGACAATTCACCCAGCAGCGGCACCATGGCAGGAGGGTCACCGATACTGGCGAATCTGGTGACCGCCGCGCGAAGCGTGTTGGCCCGTGCCACCCCCGACGACGCGCTCTGGCTGGTAGCGGCTGATGAGATCCCCCGGCGAGGAGATGCGGCCGGGTTGGGCGAGCTGCTCGATGATCTCGCCGTCTCTCCCAGGCGGCTCCAGCTCGGGAGGGCCATCTCCCTGGCCGGAGAAGTCCTCGCTTCCGAGAAGCGGCCGGGGGAGATCGTGGTACTCACGGACCTTCAGGCTACTGCTCTCTCACCGGCTGAGCCTCGCGCGCCGCTGCTGATCGGGCGCCCAACTACGCCGCCTCCCCCCAACACCGGCATCGGCAGGATCGAGACTGGTACCCAGCCATGGTCTTCGGGGAGAGGACGTATCTCAGTTGTTCTGGTCGGCGACTCGGCCGGATCGGTGCCTGTGAGTGCCAGGTTCGGCGACCGCCCCCCGCGCCAGGCTCTCGGCCGGGTCGGCGGCTCCGTGGTGCTCACCCTCCCCGGAGTACCCCCCGGCTGGTGGACGCTCACCACGGCTCTCGATCCTGACGAGTTCAGGCACGACGACCGGAGGGTTGGCGCCGTTCGAGTGGCTCCGGTGGCACGAGTGAGATGGGATTCGACCAGCCGTTTCCTGGCCGCGGCCAGTGAGGTGCTCGCCTCTAACGGCCGGATTCTCCCCGGGCGGGAAATCTCCCTGGGACGTCTGGCCCAGGGAGCTTCGGTGGTCCAACCGCCGAACGACCCGGCTCAACTCGGCGCACTCAATCGGGCGCTGGCGGCCCGAGGTGTGAGATGGAGCTATGGAAACTTGTCAACCGACCTGGCGTTCACTGACAGCGGCGCAGTTGTCGGACGCCAACGGGTGGTACGGCGGTACCCTCTGCAGTCGGCGGGCAGCGGACGCACTGGGGTCCTGGCTACGGTGAGCGGCGCTCCATGGATAGTTCGCGACGGCAGCGTGATCCTCCTAGGCAGTCGGCTCGATCCCGCCTGGACCGATCTGCCCACATCGGCCGGCTTCATGCCCTTCATGGATATGCTGCTTAACCGGCTGGCACGCGGAGAGGCGGCACTGGGGCAGGGTACGCCGGGGGATCCGGTGCCGCTGCCGGATCTGGTTACCGCGGTGCGCCAGGGCGAGCAGGAGTGGCGGGTTGAGGGTGGAGGAATGTTTCAGCCACCGGATGCCGGAGTCTTCTATCTGCTGGCGGGCCGGGACAC
Organism: Gemmatimonadales bacterium; assembly: GCA_013813435.1. GTDB lineage: Bacteria > Gemmatimonadota > Gemmatimonadetes > Gemmatimonadales > GWC2-71-9 > CAVVWJ01. The sequence goes on along the minus strand of JACCRS010000138.1, from coordinate 3,886 downwards.
CGTCGGGGCCATCAGCGTGAACCCCGATCCCCGCGAATCGCGGTTGACCCGGGCCAGCGACGCCCAGGCGCGGCAGCTGTGGAACGGGGCCCGCCTGGAATCTCTAAGGGATGTGGCCGATGACGCGTTCTCCTCGGCCTCACGCGGAGACCTCCGGGGCCCGCTGCTCTGGTTGGCGCTGATCGCCGGGCTGGCGGAAATGGGTCTCGCGAGCGGGTGGAGACGCCGGGTGTGACCCTGAAGCCGGTTCTGGACGCTTTCGCGCGCGCACCCGCCGTGCGGGATCTCACCGAACGCCTGCCTTCTAGAAATCAAACACTGAGCCTGGGCGGTTTGCCGGGCTCCAGCGGCGCGGTGCTCGCTGCGTGGATGGCGGAGACCTTTCCCCAGCGGCTCCTGACGGTCGTCGCTCCCACCGCGGCGGACGCCGAGCGCTGGCTGTCGGATCTCGCCCATCTCACCGACGCACCCACTGCGCTCTATCCCCAGCGTGAGGCCCTCGGAGAGGACGAGCCCCATTACGAGATAGCGGGAGAACGCGCCGAGGCGATTCAGGCGCTGCTCGAGGGTCGTCTTCGGATGCTGGTTACTACGGCCCGGGCCACTGCTGAGAGAACCCTGCTGCCGGCGGCGCTCGAGCGCATGCGTCTACATCTGGGGGTGGGCGGGCGGCGGCCGCCTACCGACGTGGCTCGCGCCCTTGAAACCATGGGCTATCGCCGAGTGCCCACCGTGACCGAAGTGGCCGAGTTCAGCGTGCGAGGAGGCATTCTGGACGTGTATGGCTTCGGGATGGCAAGCCCAGCCCGGCTGGAATGGTGGGGAGACGAGATTTCCTCGCTGCGAGGATTCGACCTGACCACCCAGCGGTCGTTGGATGCGCTGAGGGACATCACGGTGTTGCCCATCAACACGCAGGCTGTGAGGGATGAGGCCGACGGGGCGGCGGGCCGACAGACGGACGAGCGGTCAGCCGGACTGACTGACGGACTGCCAGGCGGACAGGCCGAACAGTCCGAACAGAGGAACCGACCACCCGACCACCCGTCCGTCCGGCCACCCGCTCGCCGCACTCTCTTGGAGTTGCTCCCCTCGGACACCATCATCATCCAGGAGGCCACGGGCCCGGATCTTGACGAGGTGAGCCGCGCCTGGAACGATGCCGAGCATCACCTGGAGATTGCCCGGCGTCTGGGAGAGGAAGTGCCGAGCCGTGATGCGATCTTCGCCAACCCGGAAGAGTGGCGCACCGCGATCGCGGCGTTCCCTCGCCTGATTCTGCGCGGGGAGCGCATTGACCTGCAGGTCGGGTTCTTTCCTCCGGAACGGATCGATCGCGACCTCAACCGGCTCCGGACTCTGATCGGCGGTGATCCACCGAGTCTGATCCTGTGCGACAACGAAGGGCAGCTCGAGCGGATGGAAGAGCTGCTCGAGGATGGCACTCGCTCCCGCAGGGGAGCGACTCTTGCCATTGGCGCTCTCGACGGCGGGTTCGTCATGCCGTCACTCCGGGTGCTAACCGATCATGAGATCTTTCGGCGAGCTCGCCGCCTGCGCCGCCCACGCCGCTACCGCCAGGCTGCGCCTTCGGCAGCTACCGGCGCGCTGACGCTGGGTGACTATGTCGTGCACCTCGAGCACGGCATCGGTGTTTACCGCGGAATTCAGACCATCACCGTCGGAGAATCGACTCTGGAGGTGGCCATTGTCGAATACGAAGGTGGTGATCGGCTCAACGTACCCCTGTACCGTCTCGACCAACTGGAGCGCTACCGGTCTGCGGGAGAAGACGGCGACCGTCCTCCGCCGCGGATTCACCGCCTGGGTGGCGGCAGCTGGCAGAGGGTTCGGGAAAAGACCCGACAGGCAATAAAGCAGATGGCCGCTGAGCTCCTCGATCTCTATGCCCGGCGCAAGGTCACCGGCGGCTACGCCTTTCCCCCTGATACCAAGTGGCAGCGCGAGCTCGAAAGCAGCTTTTTATACGAGGACACTCCGGATCAGCGTAAGGCCACGGAGGAGCTCAAGCGCGACATGGAGCAGCCGCGGCCGATGGACCGGCTGCTGGTGGGAGACGTAGGCTATGGCAAGACGGAGATTGCCGTACGCGCGGCGTTCAAGGCAGTACAGGGTGGAAAGCAGGTCGCTGTGCTGGTACCCACTACCATCCTGGCCGAGCAGCACGGGCGCACCTTTATCGAGCGGCTGGCCGATTTTCCAGTCAAGATCGAGGTGCTCTCCCGGTTTCGCACCGCCAAGGAGCAAAAGGCAGTGCTTGCGCGGCTGGCGGGGGGGGAAATCGACGTAGTCATCGGGACCCATCGCCTGCTCTCCAAGGACGTGGCCTTCAAGGATCTCGGATTGCTGGTGGTCGACGAGGAGCACCGCTTCGGGGTAAAGCACAAGGAAAGGCTCAAGGCCCTGCGCCTTGCCGTGGATGTTCTGACCCTCACCGCGACGCCGATTCCACGGACGCTCCATCTTTCTCTCGCCGGATTGCGGGATCTCACCCTGATCGAGACTCCCCCGCGCGACCGCTCCCCCATTTTGACATTCGTCGAGCCCTGGGACGACGCCCTCCTGGAGGAGGCCTTTGCGCGCGAGATCGACCGGGGGGGGCAGGTCTTCGCGGTTCATAACCGGATCGAGACCATCGACACTATTGCCGCCAAGGTGCGGGCTCTGGCGCCGAGGGCGCTGGTCGGCGTCGCGCACGGCCAGATGGCCGCCGATGAGCTCGAGGAGGTCATGCGCCGGTTTGTGGGCGGAGAGGTGAACATTCTCGTCTCCACCATGATCGTGGAGTCAGGACTGGACGTCGCCAACGCGAACACCATGGTGGTGCACGATGCCCACCGGCTTGGCTTGGCTCAGCTCTACCAGCTGAGGGGCCGGGTGGGCCGCAGCCATCGCCGGGCCTACTGCTATCTGCTGGTGCCGGACACCATCGACGCCGATGCCGAGGAACGGCTCAAGGTTCTCGAGCATCATACTGATCTGGGGGCGGGCTACCGGATTGCCCTCAAGGATCTGGAGCTTCGTGGCGCCGGTAACCTGCTCGGCGCGGAGCAGTCGGGGCATGCCCAGGCCGTAGGCTTTGACCTCTACATGCGATGGCTGGAGGAGACGGTACGTGCGCTTCGAGGCCAGGGCACGGTGGAGCAACCCGCTCCTCCCGACGTGGTGCTGGACCGGCCGGCCCACCTGCCTGACGGGTACGTTCCTGAGGACGACGTCAAGCTGGACCTGTACCGGCGACTGGCGCGAGCCGCCGAGTCCGGCGAAATTGATGGGCTGCGAGACGAGCTGCGCGAGCGCTTCGGGCCTTTGCCGGATGCAGCCGAGAACCTGCTGGACATGGCGCGACTCCGCGTCATGGGCGCGGTTCTTGGTCTGCAGAATGTGCTGGTCAGGGGAGACGAGGCGCGCCTGACCTTCCGACCGGGCACCACGCCCAGGCTGGCCGGTCTCACTTCAGCACTGGACGACGTCCAGCTGGCTGCTGAAGTGCGGCGGACGGTGCCGCTCTCGCTTCGGCTCACGCGCCTGGGCGGTGAGCCGATTGTACCGGCGCTGGTCCGCGCGCTACGTAAGGCGTTATGAGGGTCAGAGTCTAGGGTCTAGGATGTGACCCCGGATCTAACCCGGCCTAGACCAAAGACTCTAGACTCTAGACTCTAGACTTCTTCAACCGGAGTACCAATGGGTTGTTCCAAACTGTTCTCGCTCTTGCTTCTCCCCGCCATCCTGTCGGGCTGCGGTGGCGCCCGCGATCTCTTCTCCGCCCACGCCGACGTGGCCGCGGAGGCGGGTGGCCAGGAGCTCGCTTCTGAGCGGCTGGCTCAGATTCTGGGAAGCGGCAAGGGAGTCAAGCCCAGTCACG
>JACCRS010000108.1 GCA_013813435.1 Gemmatimonadales bacterium | reverse complement strand
AGGATGTGGAGGGCGAGGCGCTCGCGACGCTGGTGGTGAACAAGCTTCGGGGCACCCTGAAGGTCGTTGCCGTGAAGGCGCCGGGCTTCGGCGACCGTCGCAAGGAGATGCTCCGCGACATCGCGGTCCTCACCGGCGGCCAGGTGATCTCCGAGGAGCTCGGCTTCAAGCTCGAGAACGCCACGCTGAACGACCTGGGCCGCGCCAAGCGGATCGTGGTCGACAAGGACAACACCACGCTGGTCGACGGCAAGGGCAAGGCGGATGGCATCGAAGGCCGCATCGGCGAGATCCGGGGCGCCATCGAAAAGAGCACCAGCGACTACGATAAGGAGAAGCTGCAGGAGCGGTTGGCCAAACTCTCCGGTGGCGTCGCGATCATCAACGTCGGGGCGGCCACCGAGACCGAGATGAAGGAGAAGAAGGCCCGGGTCGAGGACGCCTTGCACGCAACTCGCGCGGCGGTCGAGGAGGGTATTGTGCCGGGCGGCGGCGTGGCCCTGGTCCGGGCGCAGAGCGCGCTGGACAAGGTCAAGGGCAGTGAGGACGAGAAGATCGGCGTCGAGATCGTGCGCCGCGCTCTCGAAGAGCCCATCCGGATGATCGCCCAGAATGCGGGCGCCGAGGGTTCAATCGTGGTTGCCCGGGTCAAGGAGTCGAAGGACAAGAACTTCGGTTATAACGCCGCCAACGACACCTATGAGGATCTGGTCAAGGCCGGCGTGATCGATCCGACCAAGGTCACGCGGACCGCGCTCCAGAATGCGGCGTCGATCGCCGGCCTGCTGCTCACCACCGAGTGCGTGGTGGTCGAGAAGAAGGAAGACAAGCCGGCTCCGGCTGGGCCTCCGGGGGGCGGCATGGGCGGCATGTACTAGGCTCGGCCAGGCTTACGGCGGGGTTGTATCCGCCGTAAGTCTGCTGCCGACCTTGTATCCTGGGGAGCGGCAGCGACGCCGAATCAGTTCAGCATTGTACATTTGGTCAAGAAACGCCCCGGGCTTTCCCGGGGCGTTTGCCTTAGGCTATGGCCCGGCCCAGGACGGATTGATACATTTGGCTACCGCTCAAGATCCTACCTCAGGCTGCATCAGGAGCTTCTATGACCGTCATCCCGCTGCGAGGAGCGCTGGTTTGCTCTGTAATGCTCCTCGCCTGGATTGCCCCACCGCTTCTGAGTCAGACCCCAGCCGCAATTGCAGACGCGATCATCGGAGAGCCTGATCCCGCCACCCCCGAGATCAGCACCAATCAGCTTCGCAAAGTCCTCACCGAAGGCAGGATCCCGGTGCTGGACATCCGCTCGGCCGAGGAATACGCCTTGGCCCATATCCCCGGTAGTGTCAACTATTACGAGAAAGATCTAGCGCAGCTGTTGCAAACCTATCGGGACCCAGACAAGCCGCTGATCCTGTATTGCAACGGGCCATACTGCGGCAAGTCGAAGCGCCTGTCCGAGGAACTGAACAAGAAGGGCTACACCCAGGTGCGCCGCTATCAGCTGGGCCTTCCTGTCTGGCGTGCGCTGGGAAACACGGTTCAGACCGACCTGGCCGGTGTCCGCTACGTGCTGGGGGGCGACCGGACTGCGGTATGGGTGGACGCACGATCTGCCAGGGATTTTGCGAAACTGAGCCTGCCCAAAGCGGTGAATATCAAGAAAGGAGAGGCAGAGGCAGCGAATGAAGACGGGCGTCTGCCGTGGAAAGACAAGGGCACGCGGGTGATCGTATTCGCTGACTCTCCCGAGGATGCGCGGGTAGTAGCGGCCGAGATTGCGAAGAAGGCATACTGGAACAGCAGCTATTTCGGGGGCCGGTTTGCCGACCTAGGCACATTCGCTGCCCGCTGACGACGCCATCCCCGGAGATCCAACCCCTGGATCTCCGAACAAGGCCAACTCGGACCTTCGAATCTCGATTCCCTAGACAGTAGGATTGCACGCCCGTTCCCGAGCCCACACGGCAACGAATACCGGAGGCAACTCCATGCCGGCCAGGTCTCGATTCGATTCTCGCGAGCTCCGTCTCCTAGGGGATGCGTAGCGGGAGCAGTGGGGCCTGGAACGTTTGGTAGCGGTGCTGGCCGATTACGGGCACCTGAACCGCGCACGGCACCACATGACCCGGCTCACCGCCATGATTCCGGAGCGTGATGGGGCAATGCTTCACATGCTCGAGGCGAGGTTCGCGGCGGCCTAGGGACACCCGGTGGATTCCTACCGGGCCTACATGGATGCGTTGACGGAGCGCGGATTCCCTGACCCCAACATACCGCCCTGGCATCGGGTGATTTATCGGGCTGCAACTTCGGCGCTCGCTAGCGGGGATGCCGAGGCGGCCGACTCCCTGGCGCGTCACGCAATCCGACTCGAGGGCGAGCTGGGCCAGGACGAATCCCGGAGCGGCGACATCGGACTGGCCCTGCTCCTGCTGTCACGGGCCCGGCTAGCCGTAGGCGACTCAGTCGGCAGCCGCGAGGCGCTTTTGCGGGCAGTGGCTCCCCACGAATCGGGCCTCGGTCCCTCGCACACCGGCACGCGGGAAGCCCGGCGGCTGCTGGCGGGCGGCGTGCACTAGGCTGGTAAACCTCTCCCTGGCGTATTTCGCGGCGTCGGGTGAATCGCGCGACTGCAGAAGACCGCACCACACCGATCTCCAACCACTTACGCAACACCCTCGCTTGGTACGACAAATGCCCGTCCGGGACTATACCGCAGTAATCACCCTGACCAACGCATGGAGCTGCATGCCCAAACCGTCTCCTAGACTCGAGCCGGATCCGATGGCGCGAGTGGTGGATCGTCTGCTGGCGCAGCTCCCCGGTCTGCAGGCCGCTGCTGAGCCAGCGCCGGCTCCAATCCGGTCATCTGCCGGCGATATACGCACGATTGCGAACACCCGTCGATCCGAGCCGCCATCGGTTATCGGCCTGTGGGCCAGAGTAATTCTTGGCATCTCCCTTGGCATCATGATGACCGCCTGGCCCTATTTTCGTGAATGCGGATTGCCGCTGGTCGGGTATCTCTGCGCAGTGTCAGTGGTAGTCATAACTGGCGGATGGATTGCGGTGACAGCATGGAAGCTTCGGAACAGCGGCGCCCATATCCTGGCGTTACTTCTCTTGTTCTGGGGGCTCGTGCTCGGTGCGGATGAGCTGCTTTCCCGGACGGGCTACGCTGCAGTGTCAGCTAGCTGGCAGTGCGGTGAGCCAGGTGCAGGTCCTTCCTGGATGCGATGGTTCGCGCCATCCTGACCCTGGTAGCATCAGTCCCTGGGTCGTAGAAATCCCTGAAAGCGAGGATGGTTCCGGAGGCTCGCCAGATCGGTATCAGTGTGAAGCCACAGGTCGATCTGGCGCCCCTGGGCAAAGGCCTCGTCGAGCCGCTCCATGGCTTGCTCTGTCCGCGCCTGGCGCGCCTCGATCTTTGCCTGCCACAGCGCCGGTAGACCGGCGAGGTATGGTCGTTTAACGGTCCGGAGCCAGCGGGTTATCCGATCCGCTTCGTCACGTTGACCCGCTCGCGCCGCCAGCACGCCGAGGTAGCCAGCGTAGCTGACGCTGTCCGGATGTTCCGCGGCGAGGCTCCGAAACAAGGTTTCCGCATCCGCCAGGCGGTTGTCACGATAGAGGAGCTGTGCCAAGAGAAACCGCTGGCCTTGCGAAGCCCGTTCTTCGGATGACCGACTCTTCAGCCAGGTGATTCCGCGACCTCGAGCGGCCCGAGCATCGTCCGCATAGCCGTGCGCCTCCAGCTCCTCGGCCGCGGCGCGCATAAGCGTCGCCGGTGTCCAGCCATCATAGAGGGGCATCGAGAGCCCCTCGTCCAGACGTTGTCGTGCGGCCGTGGTGCGTCCCAACGCAGCCAGCGCGCGAACTTCGTAGGAGAGGGTGGGGAGGATGTCCGGGTACTGCCGGCGCCCGCGATGGGCCGCTTCGAGCTCGCGCCGGTGATCGTTCGCGAGGTGATATGACGTGGTCAGCTGTCCCCAGTAGGGATACCACCCGTGCTCGCCGGCCTTAGCCGGGTCCAGGCGCCGGAGCGCCTCCACCGCCTCATGCGGACGGTTCAGCGCGCGCGCCTCGTAGCCCACCTGATACCAGGCTTCAGAACCCGCGGTGAGTTCGGCCGCTTGGCGCACCGCCTCGAGCGCACCGACGCGGTCCCCGCGCAGATGGGCTTGCATCCACCGCAGCCAGTAACGGTCGAACGGGGCGAGCCGCTTGGCCGCCCGGCCCACGAGCTGTCCGATCGAGTCCGCCTCCCGGAACTCTCCCAGATTCATGTACGCGATCGCCGCGTCCAGCTGGGCCATCGCGAAATCAGGATCGAGGTGCGAGGCACGGGTGTAATGCACGATCGAGGCTCGATACTCCAGTTGGAGAAAGAGCTCGACACCGATGGCGTACTCCTGATACGCCTCGAATGTGGTTGGCTTGCTCGCGGCGCTGGTCCAGTCGCTGAGTTGCGGGTTCAGATGGGTTGCAAGAAGCGCGGTGAGCCGCTGCCGCACCCGCTCGATTGCCTCCATGGGGGAGCGACGCAGGCTTGCCTCCGGCTCGAGGGCGAACAACACGCTGCCCCACCGGGCATCGAGCACTTCCGCGCGAAAGCGAAGGCTGTCGCCGTCCGCGTAGAAGCGACCTCGCACCACTGTTGCCGCCGCTGCGCCCGCCTTGCTCGCGGTCGCGTCGGTGGGGACGATTGTCACCAGCCGGGTCTGCACCAGACCGAGATTGATCCAGTCTGCTGCCATCCGTCCTATCGTGGCGAGTGTGCTGTCTCCGGTCTGGTTTTCAAACGGGAACACCTGAACCCGTTGAAGGTCCCAGTGAACCGCGTCCGTCCGCAACAGGCCCACCCCGGTGGCGCCCAGGAGCACCACCGAGACGATTGCTGCGATCACCATCCGCCGCCGCCCCCGAGGATGTGAGGGCCCAGCCTGTTTTCGATGGTAGTTGAAGGCTGTCCGCGCCCGGGCGTCCCGCCGCGCGCCTGGCTTGTAGACCAGTGCGGCCGCACGATGCAGCGCGGCCCGCCGTTGGGCGGGCAGAAGATCGTAGACGACACGATGCATGATCTCGTGGGTGAACTCGTTCCCACCGGTCGTCCGGGTGCAGTCGCGCACGATACGGCGTCCAATCAGCTCCTCCTGCGCCACCGTCCAGGTGGCGGGTGCCAGGCCGGCGACGTCAGGCACCAGCGCGGGATCGAAGGTGCGTCCGAGCACCGCGGCCCCTTCTACCGCCGCCCTGGTCTCGGGGCTGAGACGATCGAGACGGCGGCCCACGACCTCCCGGATCGTCGCCGGAAGTGGAATTGGCTTTCCGGTTTCAGCCACGTCCAGGTGCCAGGCGCCGTCATCAGTCGGGACAAGTAGCCCTTCATCTACCAGGGTTGCCGTAAGCTCGATGGAGAAGAAAGGGTTGCCCCCGGCCTCGGCATACAGGCGCTGGGCCAGGTGATGCCGGGAGACGGGGTCCAACTCGAGCATCGATCCGAGGAGCAACTCGATATCGCGCAAGGAAAGGGGCTGGAGCTTCAGCCTGCGCATGCCGGCTCGCGAGGCAAGCTCCACGTAGGCCGATGTCCGATCATCTCCGGTTCGCCCGGTAGCGAGGAAGAGCAGCCCAGAGGCGACCCGGCCGCTCACTGCCATAAGGGTCTGCTGGGTGGCAAAATCGGCCAGGGGCAGGTCGTCGAAGTAGAGCAAGACCGGTCTCTCACCAGCGACGGCGGTGAGCACTTCCGCTAACGCGTCTTCGAGGCTGTTTTCCCCGCTCGGATGCTGGGGGAGAGAAGGGAAGCGGTCGCGGATGGCGGGCGCGAGGTTGGCCAACTGCGCAAGCGCGGCCGGGGATGCTCCCGACGCACCTGGAGCCCCCACGAGAGCAAGTGCAAGCTCGGCGGTTGCGGCCAGAGCGGTGCCTGACGCGCGGTCGTGCCCTCGAGCTCGAAGGATGGTCGCACCGTCACACTCGGCTTCGATATGACGGAGGAACTCATCGCACAGCCTGCTCTTGCCGATTCCGCCTTCGCCTTCAATCAGGATGGCGGCCGAGGCGCCGGCGCATGCACTCCGCCAGAGCGCTTCCAATTCCGCGAGTGCATGGCCACGGCCGGTCAGATCAGGAGTAAAGAGCGCCGCTGAGCCGGGAGTGCGATGTGGACCCCGAAGGCCTGCCGCCACCCGTTCGAGCAACGTGCCCAGCTGAAGAAAGGCGGGCGTCGGCGTCGAGTCGCTGGCCCGCAGCTGGGAGTCGAACTCGGTATATCGCGCGAGCGCATCCGTAAGGTGCCCGCCCAGCTGGGTCAGCTCGATGAGGTGCCGGTGGCCCTCCTCCTCCAGCGGCAGTAGCTCCACCCAGCGTCGGCCCCAAGCCGCGCC
>JACCRS010000107.1 GCA_013813435.1 Gemmatimonadales bacterium | reverse complement strand
CTCTCGGCGGGCTCCTCAGATCATGCGCCGCCATGCGGTGCGTGCAGGTGTCCGAGTTTCGGTGCTCCTGGCTGGCGACACGGCTGCCTTGCTCTTGCTTCGCGTTGCACTGCACGGGGTTCGGGACGTGGGCTGGCTGGGTCCGGCAACCAGCACCGTCGTCGGTCAGATCATCCCCCAAGGCGCGCTACCGTTGGTCCAGCTCCTGCCGGCGGTCCTCCTCGGCCTCATTGCCCTCGACACCTACGGTGCGAGCGACCGCCGGCGAGACTCCGGGCGACTGGTTGCCGGCGCCACCCTGGGCCTGGGCCTCCCATTCTGGTCTCATCTCTGGAACAACTTCACCCCTCTCGCGCTGCCTGGTTTCATTCTCCTCGCGGGGCTGATAGGGATGACCCTCATCATCGAGCGGCACCTCATCGATCGCGCGGTCCGGAAATTATGGCCTATGAGCTCCGGCGCGGCTCGCGCGCTCCTTATAGGTCGCCCGGGGTATACCGGACGGGCGTTGGAGCACCCCACGCTCTCGGATGCGCGCGAATTCGCGTTTGGCGGAATCCTCGACCCCGAGGAGTTTGGGCGCCACGCAGGAAAGCGCGGCTTCAGCCGGCTGTGCCAAACCATCAAGCGGTATCGCGCCGATACCGTAGTACTGAGCGGGCCATTGGACGATGAAGCTCTATCGCTCGTTATTGACGCTGCCGGGGCTTCCGGCTGCCAGCTCTTCGCCATACCGCGCGCGTTCGCGCTCGGCGGGGTCGAGTCGCAGATGGTGTGGAGCCGCGGCGCCCCTCTGATTGCGCTGAACCGGCCCGGCCTTCGGGGCCGCCAGCTCCTGGTCAAGCGCACACTCGATATTCTGGTGTCCGGCCTGGGAATGGCCGTTCTCAGCCCGCTGTTTCTCCTCATCGGGATCGCGATATACATCTCGTCACCGGGGCCCATTTTTTTCCGGCAGACGCGCGTTGGATTGGGGGGGCGGCTCTTCAAGATCACGAAGTTCCGCAGCATGGTGCACGACGCCGAGGCCAAGCGCGACGACCTCTCGACCATGAGCGTCTATAGCGACCTGCGGCTCTTCAAGGTGAAGGATGACCCACGGGTCACGCGACTCGGCGCGTTTCTTCGGCGGACCAGTCTGGATGAGCTGCCGCAGCTGTGGAATGCGTTCATCGGTAATATGTCGCTGGTGGGACCGAGGCCGCCCTTGCCGGGCGAAGTAGACCTCTACGAGGAGCATCATTACACCCGCTTCGACGTCAAGCCCGGCATTACCGGTCCGTGGCAGGTCAATGGCCGAAATCTGATCACGGATTTCGAAGAGGTCATCCGCCTGGAGACCGACTATATCAGAGAGTGGACCATCTGGAAGGATCTGGGGCTTCTACTTAAGACGATTCCCGCAGTCATCTATATGCGTGGGGCAAGCTGAGGGCTCCACGAGTTAACGGCGAGTCACGTAATAGACCTGGTCGATGTCATTTCCCCGCTCAACTGAAACCACCACGCCGCCGGCGGCTTGGACTATCCGCTTCACCCTCGCTTCCGGGACGAAGTTCATGCGCATCGGTGTCAGTTTGAGGGACTTGAGGAGGTAGTCCTCACTGACGCCCAAGGCGCGAAGAAACCGGTAGACCCTCCGGCGCGGCTGGACCCGATTTTTCCACGGGATGTGGCGTGGCAATTGGAAGACCAGCAGTCCATCAGCGGTCAGGATTCGGATGAACTCTTTGATGTACGACTCAATCAGCCCGACACTCGGTAAGTGCTGTAGTACGATGTTGGAGTAGACCAGATCGAACGAATCTTCCTTGAACACGCGAAGATCCCCCGTAGTGTTAAGGACAAAATGGCACGTCGGCCAGTCTCGATGCCACTCGCAAGCCTTGGAAATCATGGCGTCAGAGATGTCCACGCCCACGCATCGATCAAAGTGCTTGGCTAGAGCGCGAGTGAGCCTTCCGACGCCGCATCCGAAATCCAGGGCGGCGCGCCTCTGACGAGGCAATCCCAGCTGGCCGGCATGCTGCATGACGTGGGCGATTTCTGCGGCGCCCCTCGCGAAAAACTCCTGGATGTTCCACTTATCATATCTGTGCTCGGGGCTGGTCAGAATTGCCCACAGTGGATCCACGCGGCCCAGGTCATCCCAATCGCGCTTGTGCTTGCTTAGTGACATGGGCGCACCGGGCTTGGGTAGAGGAGTGCCGATGTGGCGCTTTTGTGCTTCAAGAGATGGACGTCCAGGGAGAAACCCCCCGATGACGCCGGCGCGCCGCGTACTGTGTTGCTTGGTTATGACCACTCACCGTTGGGCATCATTTCTGAGCCAGGACGGTGCGGCCGCAGCCGCCCGACCAACTTCTTCGCGACATAGCCGAGGGAGGGGCCAGGGGCGGTTCGCAGCGCCTGGGCGTACGCGGTGACCGCCTGAACCAAGTCACCCCGGCGCACCGCGTTGGCCGCACAGACCGTCCAGCCACGGGCACGGTCCTGCGGCAGTGAGTGCCGCAGGTAGGGGAGATGGCGCCGGAGTGCCCGCTCAGCGCTGGTTCTGATGGCCAATCGGTTGGCTGACTTCGTCAAGGATTGGTCATGCCACCGGTACTCGTAGAGGGTCTTGTGCAACGGCGCCAGCTCGAACTGACGATACGCTCGAAGCCAATACTCGTAATCTTCGGCGAGGAACAACTCCTCGTCATAACCGCCGATTGTTTGGTACACTTGCCTTCGATACAGAAAGCAGCCTCCAAGAGCATTCATGTACGCCAGCTGTGAGGCAGGTTGTGCCGAATAGTCCCGTAGATAACGTCCGACTTCGTCGACCAGGGCGCAGTCGGTGTAGACCAGGCCGACCGTCGGATGCTCGACCAGGAACCTGGTCATCTCCTCAATGGCAGCCGGCAAGTAGCGATTGTCATCCGAGGTCCACGTCAGGTAACTGCCTGTTGCGGCTGCATGCCCCGTATTCAGGGCCGCGGGTAGCTTCCGGTTCACCGGGTGACGCAAACTCCGGATGCGGCGGTCGCGCGCGACGTAGGATGCAATGATGTCCGGCGTGGCATCACTCGAGCAGTCGTCCACTACAATCAGTTCCCAGTTCTCATAGGACTGTCGGAGGCAGCTTTCGATGGCTTCCGGTAGGTACCGCGAGCCGTTGTAGGTGGGCAGGATGATGGAGACGAGGGGCTCTGGACTATTCATGCCAATCTACCTTGATGAATACCTCGCCATCGAGCTGCGGCCTGCGGCCGGCCAGCCGGAGATTGCGATATGCGGCTTTGACGCGTCGGGCGATCCCACGCAGGATGTGCGCTGCCCCTTCCTGCGCAATGCGAGACTCGTCACGCTTCGTTCCAGGATCCTGCCATAGGACAGTATAATCACTCTGCTGGGGAGCGCTCGCGAGAACCGGTACCTGTCGGAGCTTGCGCGCCTGGATGAGAAGGTATGCTGGCCGGGTGTTGATCATCTCGACCCTTCGTCCGGCCCTCGCCGGGTCCACGACCTTGTACCACTGCGCAGCAGGCACCGTTTCGGTGAAAATCACTCGGTTAATCTCGAAGCCATTCTGGTCAGAAAATATTCGGAAGAAAAGCTCGGGGCTGAACTGATAGAACCCGTGCCCCATGAAGTTATTCGCCGGCGTCATCAACAGCAGATGTCCGCCTACCTGGAGCATTTCCATGCAATTCTTGATGGCGACGGGATAATTGAAGACGTGCTCCAGGGTGCCCCCGTCGATGACGAGGGAGAACGCACCTCTCAGAGTCTCGGGTATGGGGAGATTCATGTCGTGAACCACGGAAGCGCCCTCATACCAGGATGCGTCGATGGAGATGATGTCCTCGCCGCCGAGCCATCTGAGAAGTGGCTCAGCAAACCCGCCGGATTCGGGCGCCAGGCGTCTTGCCTCTGCATCGCTCGAAGGGAAGCCGAAGCCGTGCAGGATCTTTCGGAGGTGCGACGCACTGATAAAGAGTTCCTGCCGGCCGAGAGTGGCGGTTCTTGTGAAGCTTACGCCACTGCGATGGGCTCCCATCAAAAATTTTATGCCCTGAACATCAAACCCCACGCTTCCTCAACACGGTTGGGATCGACCTCGCCAGCAAATGCCGCCCACGTCGACCGAGCGGCCGCAGCCATCCGGGCAAAAACTCCCTCCACCGGAACACATTGAGGTTCACAGCCGGCTGAAGCACGCGCGGACGTGCTAAGGGGTACCGGCCTTCAGAGGCGTCAGTGATGAGCTGCAGGTACTTGTCTCCCATCGTCGGGACCGAGAACTCAGCTCGAATTGTCTCGTGGGCTTTAGCGCTCATCCGGGCCCACGCGGCAGGATCACGCTGCAGAGCCACTACTGCCTCGGCGAATGCCGACACATCGCCCACACCTGCCAACATTCCCGTCTCACCGCCCACCACGACTGTGTCCGTTATTCCCGGGAGGAGCGAGACGACTGGCACGCAGCCGCATGCCTGACTCTCCAACAGAGCGATAGGCAGGCCTTCGTACTGAGAGGGCATGAGGAGTATGTGCGCATCGAGGAGTTGCGTGTATACCTCTTCCGGCCGCAATCCTGAGAGATGCTGAACGTCACTCGCAAGACCATAGTCCGACAGCTTCTGCTGCAGCTTGGCCCGGTCAGGGCCGTCGCCGACGATTGTGAGCCTCGCCACGGTACCCCGTTCCCGACACGCCTTCAGGATGTCGGGAAGCCACAAAACTCCTTTCTGGCTGTGCTCGAGGCGCCCCACGAAAATGAGCTCCAGACGCCCATCAAGGCTGCGGCGACGCTGAAAGGATTGTGCATCCGGTAGGTCTACCCCGGACGAGATCTGGATAACGGGCCGGCCTGGGACCCGATGCCGAGCAGCGGCGGCGACCTTGGGGCTCACGGCGACCGCGACGTTCCAGGCGTCCGGATTGCTGCAGCCGACGCGGTAGATGTACTCCTCGTCGTTATGCAGCACGGGAATGACGACGACGTGCCCCGGGAGTTTTGCTATCGATGCCTGCGCGTGAAGGGAGTGGTGCAGAAACACGATATCGAAATCTCCCGCGCTCAGTCGAGAAGCTACGCGCAGGCTGTGCAGGACCGGCGCCAGCAAAGTACCGCTGCTGCGGCCGGCCACGTGCTGCGCGGTAATGCCGAGCTCGGTCCATCGTTCGAACCACTCTCCCCGCTCCACCGTGGTGAAAACCTCGATCTCACACCCGTGCTCACGCAGGTATCGTCCCAGGCGGAGGAGGAGTGTCTCCATTCCGCCGCAGTGCATGGCATAGGTTACCAGCGCAACCCGGATTTGCCTGGAGGAGCGAGCCACCTAGGCTGCGGTCCGGCCGTGGACCCAGAGACCCAGCGGCTCCTGCGGCCGTCCGAGCAGTCGACGCGCGAGCCACCGTGCTCGACGGAGTGCATCTGTGGGCACCGGATCGGATTGGATTATGCCTGTCGTTACCCCGACCAGTCCACTCCGCTCAGCCACCGTCCTCAGGGATTCGGGGTTGAAAAACAGCAAATGAATCGGCGGCAGCCAGTCTGGCCTGGTGCTGTTCCGCACGAATGCGGAATTCCAATTGGGTACCGTGCAGAACACCTGACCTCCGGGTAGCACCACCTGCTGAAGGGTACGGAGGAACTCGACCGGGGAGCTGAGGTGCTCCAGCACCTCGAAGGCGGTCACCACATCGAACCGCTCCCCAACCGCTCCGAGCTCCTCGATGGTGGCCACCCGCAGCGGAAAAGGGGCGAACGGCCGGCCAGACTCGATCGCTCGTGCCGACACGTCGATGCCGGTTACGTCCCACCCGCGCGCGTGCGCCCCGTGGCCAAAGCGACCCACCCCGCAGCCCACGTCCAGCAGCCGGGCACGGGGGAAGTGGTGCACCTGGCGGAAAAAGGAACGGTAGGTCGGGTGCTCGGCAATCTTCTCAGGGTCGAGGAACTGCAGCCCTCTGACTTGTTCGCTGTCGTATTCCGCGCTCTGGTACACGCGGTCATAATCGACCGGCACGCTGAACGCCCGAGGCGCAAAGCGGACGGTACAATGCGAACAGTGGTACAGCTGATATCCTCCGAGGTTCACACCCTCCGGTCGGGCATCGTGCTTACACACCGGGCAGCTGCTGGTCGTCGCTGCTTCGAGCATCTATTCGCCCATAACCGACGCTGCCCGAAACCCCAGGCGAGCTCGAGCCCTGCTTGCAGCCGTCCGCACGAGCCCCCGGTCTACGAATGCAACCAGGGTCAGAAATCCGGTCAGAAGTACCGCCGGAACTCCCAGGAAGATTCGCGCTGTGGGTGGCAGAAGCAGGCAGACCACAGTCAGGGCAATAGTGAAGGCGAGCGTGCGGAACAGTCGCGGCAGCATACCCCGCGGCAAGTACTCGGCGACATACAGAAAACCCCATAGGCTCATGACGCAGTAGGCCGCGGCGGAACCGAATGCGAGCGACCGGGCCCCCCAGGTCCCCGCGGATAATCCCACCACCACAATCAGGACCGTGGCCCACGACAGGTTGAGAACCAGTCCCCGCCACATCCTCCCGCGGGCTTCGATTGCCGCGCCGGCGGCATTGCCGATGCTCGTGATCATGATGGTGCAGGCAACGCCGATCAGCACGGTGGCCCCGTGGACAAACTCCTTCCCATAAAAACCCATGATGACTTCGGAGAAGAACATCAGCAGCGCCCCCAACGGCAGTGCGATGGCGACGGTCAGGCTTTGGGTGAGTACCAAAGTCCTCCCGAAATCGTCAGCGCGCCGAGGATCAACGGACGATGCCATGATCGGGAGGGCAACCCTGACGAGCACTAACGGCAGGAACATCATGGCGGTGCGCCATTGATTCGCGGCGTTGAAAAGTCCCAGCTCGCCATATCCGCCCGGATGATTGACCAGGATGGCATGGGCGAGCCACATCACAGGTGCCACCATCACCGCGCTGAGAAACGCGGGCAGAGAGAATTGCCACAAGATAGGCAGGTTCGACCGAGTTCCCCGATAGCTAATCGACACGCCGCAGCCGGCGCTCTCGCGACGCAGTGCGCGCTGGTTGAGCCACCAGCCGACCGCACCCAGGAACACGGTGGCGACAACGGCTCCAGTGAGCCCGAAGAACCACACGCCGGCTATGAGCGCCGGGAAGCTCAACAGTCCCCGGATAAAGCTCACTCGTGCGGTGGCGCGAAACGCCTCCAGGCCAGCCAACGCGCCCGTCTGGGTTCCATCCAAGGCGTTGAGGAAGAGCAAGATACATCC
>JACCRS010000104.1 GCA_013813435.1 Gemmatimonadales bacterium | reverse complement strand
ACGAAGAACGGACCTGATTCTTTCAAAGGCGCCCAGCTTTCCTGATACTGAAACAGCAGGTCGTGGATCGGCCAGAAACCGTTCTGCTTTGCCGCGCAAAGCGCGAGCTCACCCGCAGGCGCCGCGTGGGGATGCAGATGGGTAAGAGGGAAGTTGATGTACACCCAGCGGACTTTTCCCGGCTTGATATAACGCCGCTCTAGTTCAGGAAAGGTCTCCTGAGCGAATTTCTTGCAGTAGGGACATTGAAAATCGGACATCTCGTACACCGTTACCGGAGCCGTGGGCGAGCCCTTGCTGCGGGTGGCGAGTGGGTTTTCGGTGGCCTGGGCAGAGAGAGGAGCAGAGTTGAGCACCAGAATGAGCCCTGCTACCCATGTCGTCCTGAGGGAGCCCCTCGCTCCTCTTTGGGACAGGCTCAGCGACCGAAGAGCCTGCCCTGAACGGAGTGAAGGGATGACAGGCTGCTTGGACAGGTGAATCATCAACGCCTCCTCAATAGCGCGGTTGGCGCCTGCCGGTTCGACTGGAGAGCAGGATCGTGTCGGCGTCGGCTGGTAGGTTCCAATACCACTGGGAATTCGGATCGCTGGTGTCCCAGCCCCGCGCGTAGATCCACCAGGGCCCCGGTGCGAGGGTGAAATGAGCCCATCCGGTGGCATCGGTCGTATCAGTTACCGGCGCCTGCCTCCGTGCCCTTGCCAGGCTATCGACGAGTCTGTCCCACCCACGGTACGTGCTATCTTCCCAGTGCCGAACGGCCGCCCTAAGGCTCTCGCTGCGAGTTACGAAATCGGCGCGCGCCTCGTCCAGCACCGCGCGGGCTTGTAGAGCCCGCCTACTCGTCCGTTTGAGCGAGTCCGACAGCCGCCGGTCTTGAGCCGACAGGCCCGAATGCTCACTCGAACTGCTCGGCAGAGAGTCCAGCCGAGCCCGGAGCAGGCGGAGTGAGTCACGAATCTGGTTCTCCGCATACGAGATTGCGGTGTAGGCCGTAAACGGGCCCCGGAACTGGTCGAACATGCTGTCGAGAGCAGCCGTATGTGGACGGGGCGAACGGGCCCGGGCGTCCAGACTGGCTAGCACACTGTCCCGGTCATAGGGAAGCGCAACGACGCCAACTCCGGCGGCGGGCGCCTCAACCGAAGTGGGATCGGGGATGGAAACCCGGACTCTTACCTGCCGGCTGTCGTCGCACGCCGCGAGCACCGGGCCCATACCAGTGGCCAGGAGCAGGAGAAAGCGCAGCGTTTGATTCAGCAACAGGAGATTGCTTGAGCCTGACACGAGCCAAAGCTACCGCCCTCCTGATGGCGCTTCAACTGATGGGCCCGCAACTCTGGGCCCAGAGTCGAGGCGTAGATACGCTCTTCCCGGCGCAGCCGGTCGGTTACATCAACGACTTCGCCGGTCTGATCGACCCTGCTTCCGAGGCTGCTCTGGACACCCTGGTCCAACGGCTTAAAGCTGCCACCGGAGCCGAGGTTATTGCCGTAACACTTCCCACCATTGGACAACGGGATGAGGCGGAGGTGGCCCTGGCCATTGGCCGGCGCTGGGGAGTGGGCGCGAAAGCCGATCCGGGGGATCCTCGGCGTAACGCCGGACTGGTTCTCCTGCTGGTCCCGAGACAAAACCATCAGCCCGGAACCGGTCACGTCCGCATAGAGACGGGATACGGACTCGAGGGTATTGTCACCGACGCTACGGCCGGGCGAATTCGCCGGGAAGTCATGCAGCCCGACCTGGAGCGGGAGGATTACGGGCCTGCCCTCACCAAAGGAGTGCAGGCGCTGGTGAGCACGGTTGCCCGGGGATACGGAGTGTCGGACTCTGCCCTCACAGCCTACCAGCCTCCAGCCGAGCCTGGGCGGAACCGGAACACCGTCGGCAGCATCCTGCCGATCGCGTTGTTTATTCTGTTCCTCCTAGTGAGCTCCCGAGCCTCGGGCGGGAGACGCCGCAGGAGACAGGTATATTGGGGTGGTGGTCCGTGGATCGGAGG
>JACCRS010000095.1 GCA_013813435.1 Gemmatimonadales bacterium | reverse complement strand
CCTATTACCAGGGCGGCATCTACTCGCTCTACCGCTTCCAGCGCTTTGATGATCTCCGATTGGTGATGGCTCCCGAGGAAGCGATCAGTTTCTTCGGTGGCGACCCCGACAACTTCACCTATCCCCGATACGCCCTCGACCTCACCCTGCTCCGGGTCTATCAGAACGGGCAGCCGTTTCAGCCCCGGAACTACCTGAGGTGGAGCGCCGATGGTGCCAAGGAGGGCGACGCGGTGTTCGTTACCGGCAACCCCGGCTCCACCGGCCGCCTGCTCACCGTGGCCCAGATGGAGTTTCTCCGCGACGTGCAGTATCCGGCCCAGCTCAACTCCTACGACCGGAACCTGGCGGTGCTTCAGGAGCTGTCCCAGAAGGACGACGCCACTCGCCGGGCGCTGGCGGATCAGATCTTCAGCCTGATGAACTCCAAGAAGGCGGTGACCGGCTATCTCTCCGGTCTACAGGACACGTCGCTGATGGCAAAGAAGCGGGCCTTCGAGCGGGACTTCCGCCGCCGCATCGCGCGGGATCCCAAGCTCCGGGCTCGCTACGGCGCGTCGTGGGACGCGATCGCCAAGGCCCAGAAGGAACAGGCCGCCATCGCCCGGCAGCAGCGGTGGTACAGCTTCACTGGATCACCGCTGCTGAACGTGGCCGGCGGGATCGTTCGGATTCCGGAGCAGGCCCAGGTCCCCGATTCACTTCGGCTGCCGCAATATCGGGCTGGTGGGCTGGAGGTGATCCGGGGCTCTCTGCTGTCCGGCGTCCCGGCCGACACCGAGCAGGAAAAGCAGATGCTGCAGGCCTGGCTCACCCAGGCGCGCAAAGATCTTCCGGCCAACGATCCCTTCCTCAAGGCATTCCTCGCCGGCCGGAGTCCCGAGGTAGCGGCCGAGGCCGCCATCAACGGCACCCGGCTGGCGGACTCGGCTAGCCGGGCCGCTCTGATCGAGGGTGGCTCCGCCGCAGTCGCCGCGTCGGACGATCCTCTCATCGTGCTGGTCCGGAAGCTCAACCCCATTGCCATGCGGGTGCAGCAGCGCTCGGCCCGGCTGAGCGACGTGGCCTCCGCCAACGCCGAGAAGGTGGGGCAGGCCATCTTCGCCGCGTACGGCCGCTCGCTCCCGCCTGACGCCACGTTCAGTCTCCGGATCAGCGACGGGGTGGTGAAGAGCTATCCCTTGAACGGCACCATCGCTCCCTACAAGACCACCTTCCATGGTTTGTTCGGCCGGGCGGCCGCGTTCGATCACAAGCCGCCGTTCCGCCTGCCCGAGCGCTGGAAAGCTCACCAGGCCCAGCTCGATCTCAGCCGGCCGTTCAATTTCGTCACCACCAACGACATCATCGGTGGCAACTCGGGTAGTCCGATCATAAACAAGAATGCGGAGGTGGTGGGCCTCATCTTCGACGGCAACATCGAGCAGCTGCCCAACCGGTTTCTCTACACCGACGATGTGTCCCGCGCGGTGGCGGTGCACTCGGAGGGGATCATCGAGTCGCTTCGGAAGGTGTACCAGGCGGATCGGATCGCGGACGAGCTGGAGCAGCGGGTTGCGGTGAGACGGGTGCCGTGGCGGCCCGACTCACTCAGGCCGGCGCCTGCTCCGGCGAGGGATGGCCAAACCTCGTCGCCACCACGGTGACGTTATCGCTTCCACCCCCGGCCAGCGCCGCCCCGACCAGGCTGGACGCCACCTCGCGAGCCGAGGAGGTGGAGCCGAGCAGCTCGGCGATCTCCGGGCCGGATACGTGTTTCATCAGTCCATCGGTGCAGAGCAGGAGGGTATCGCCGCTCTGAAGCTCCACCTCCGTGATGACCGGCCAGACCTCGGGCTCCTGGTGTCCGATCGACTGTGACAACACGTGACTGAGGGGCGAGCGCTCGGCCGCCTCCTCGGGCAGGGCCCCCTGCTCGATAAGCTGGCGGGCCATGGTCTGGTCGGTCGTGACCTGGCTGAGCTCACCGGCCCGCAGGCGATAGCAGCGGCTGTCGCCCACCTGGATCACGAAAGCTCGCGGCCATTTGACGAGCGCCATGGTCAGCGTTGTGGCCATGCCGGCCAGCTCCGGCGTCTCGATGGTACGCTCCTTCAGGGCCGCATGGCTCCACTGCACCGCGAGCGTCAGATCGTTGAGAAAGCGCTCCTCCACCTCCGGCCCTAATTGCCGGAAAAACTGCGACGAGCCAGCCACGTACCTGACGATGGTGTCCAGAGTCCAGGTGCTCGCCTCCTCACCCCCGGCGCCGCCACCCACGCCATCGGCCACAAGCAGCAGGAGTGCTCGGGCACCCGGGGCAAACCGCTGGCCCTCCTGTACCGGAATGCTGGTTGACTGGATCTCGACCGACCGGTGGAGACTCGCGATCAGGAACTGGTCCTGATTCACGTTGCGCACCCGTCCCACGTCGGTGCAGCCGAATGCATCGACCGGGACACCATCTATGATGAGCGTAGAAACCTCGAATATGGAGAGGGCATTCGACAACCTACTGCTGAATCGATTGGCGCGCACTAGGGCCGAGAACTAAGAACGGCTGTCACCCTGAGCTTAGCGAAGGGGCCGAAGCTGTACGACTTTGCGTTGTTCTCAGCGGGCCCGGAGTTCTGGTCCTTCGCTTTCGTCAGGATGACAACGTGGAGTCCTCCCGACCCAGCGTTCTGCGATAAATCTCTTGCACCGCCCCAATCACGTCCGCCTCTGCCGCTGTCTTGTCGGTCCGATACCGTTTGATTCGGGCGAACCGGAGCGCCACCCCTCCCGGATACTGAGTGCTCGCCTGCACCTCGTTGAACGCGGTCTCCACCACCAGCTCCGGCCGTACATAGACCGTGATCCCGTCGCGGGCGGTCTCCAGCTCCAGCAATTTCCCCGTCTGCCACTGGAGCATCTCATCGGTCATTCCCTTGAACGTCTTCCCGAGCATCACGAAGCCACCGGCAGGATTCCGCGCGCCGAGGTGAAGGTTGCTGAGCCAGCCGTGCCGCCTCCCATGCCCCCACTCGGCGGCCAGGACCACGAGGTCGAGCGTGTTCGCCGGCTTGACCTTGAGCCAGCGGCGGCCGCGGTGGCCGGCCTGGTACGGAGCCTCGGGAGCCTTGGCCATGATCCCTTCGTGCCCGGCGTCCAGCGCGCTCTGAAGAAACGCTCGAGCCTCGGCCGCCGAAGAGGTCAGGATCCTCGGTACCACAGTGGAGGTGGGAACTGCTTCCAGCAGGGCGGCCAATCGCCGGGTACCGGTCTCGTCCATGAGCGAGCCGCCGTCGAGGTAGAGCAGGTCGAAGAAGAACGGGGTAAGCGGGACCTCGCCCCGCGCGCGCGCCACATCGAGCCGCTTGCCGAAGCGACTCATGGTGGTCTGGAACGGGTAGGGCGTGCCGTTCGCCCTGAGTGCGATGACCTCGCCGTCGAGGATCAGCTCCCGGGCGGGCAGGGCCCGAATCAGCTCCACCACCTCAGGGACCGCGGCGGTGACGTCGTTAAGCCGGCGGGAGTAGACCGCAACCTGGTCACCGCTCTTGTGGATCTGAATCCGGGCACCGTCCAGCTTGTACTCCAGCGCCGCCTCGCCCAGCTCCTCGATCGCCTCGGACGCATCTTCCGCCGAGCCGGCCAGCATAGGATGCAAGGGACGAAAGAGCACGGTGGCAAAGGCCGCCAGCTCGGCCGCATCTCCGCTCAAGGCGGCGCGCGCCACGCTGGGCAGATCTCCGGCCATCATCCGGGCCCGCCTCACCCGGTCCGACGGGACACCCGCCGCTTTGGCCACCGCTTCCAGCATGAGGCCTTCGACCGCGCCCTGGCGCAGCTCGCCGGTGACCAGGCGGAAGAGAAAACTTCCCTCGGCTCCGGTCGCATTGGCCAGTAGCTCCCGCAGCAGCCGCTGCCGCTCCCCACTGGATCCCTTGCCCGCCGCCACACCGGCGATCCGCCCGAAGGTGGCGTCCACCTCTGCCAGCTCCAGCGAGGGCGAGTCCGCCGGGCGCTCCGGCATGGCCGCCTGGAGCGCGGCCCAGCCGATGCCGGTCCGCTGTTGCCGGAGAGAGCCGGACAGATAGGCGACGGCGATCTCGATCTCCTCGGTAGGTGTTTGCCCGAGCAGCGAAGCTAAGAGGCCGACTTTTTCAAGTCGGCCACTCGCTTGACTCACGCGACGCGAGGCGTCTACCACATCAACGAACTTCATCAACCTCCGAGGTTGTCATCCCGTGCGTAGCACAGCGCGTCATTTCGAGCGTAGCGAGAAATCGGGCGCCGCCGGCTCACCGCTGCATCGTACTCCTCCTCCGCGATGATTCCGGGGTTCCCGGCCCGCATGGCTCGCAAACGCCCGGCCTCCCTGGCAGCCACGTCGCGCGCCGCTCGCGCCTCGGTAAGATCGGCTCGGCTGGTGAGGATCGAGGCCTCGGCCTGAGCAGACTGGGCCCGGTAGTCGTCGTTCTCCAGGGTGGCGATGATATCACCGCGGCGGAGGTAGGAGCCTTCGCTCACCCGCAGGTCTGCTATGCGACCGGCGAGCTTCGCCGAGACGGATGCCCGAGTGCGCGCGACAACATAGCCATTGGCCGTCACGCTGGCACCCACGGAGCCGGGCTCGCCTCCACCTGAGATCGGCGTGGCGACCGCGGTCTGGACCGTCACGCCCCCACCGCGCCTCATGATCACGATCACCGCCATCGCTATAGCCAGGGCGACCAGACCGATAGCAAGGTTCCGGCGCCACGCACGGCGTAGTGGCGTGGGGGATACGTCACGGTTGATCCGGAGTTTGGATAGATCGGGCGGAGCGGATGGGGAGGTCATGAGGCCTAATCTACAGCTTCGGCGCTTTCCTGATCGAGGGTGGTGCCGTCAAAGACTACCTCGTAGTGCGACACCTGCTCGTCTCGCTCGACCAGGAACCGGTCGTCATCGGGATAAAAGACGGCAGTATCGATGTCGTCGCCGGCGAACTGCCGGATGGACTCCCGGGAATCCCAGAGTGAAATGAGAAGGAACTCCGCCCGGTCCTTCACGATCCGGCGCAGGCCCAGCACCCCGCGATTACCCGCGGTCTTCCGGTACTCGGCGAAACCGGTCTGGTGCAGGTACTCCAGATACTTGTCCGCGTCCTGAGCCCTCGTGGCTCCCCGCCAGCTTCGCGCAATCATAGCCAATCCTCCTTATGGGTTCATGCCATAAAACTCTGTGCCGCCCGCCCGCCCGCCCGCCCGCCCTTGACGCCGGGGCCGCTATACC
>JACCRS010000072.1 GCA_013813435.1 Gemmatimonadales bacterium | reverse complement strand
GACGGGCGGTTAGCTCAGTTGGTTAGAGCGCCACGTTGACATCGTGGAGGTCACAAGTTCGAGTCTTGTACCGCCCATGGGCGCCCTTAGCTCAATTGGATAGAGCATTTGACTACGGATCAAAAGGCTGGGGGTTCGAGTCCCTCAGGGCGCATTTAGTCAAAGCGTGAGCGAGGACGAAAAAGCGTAAGCGGTGAGCGGGACTCGACTACTAAGCGTCTCTTCATGCCGCCCCGCTTACCGCTCACGTTTTTGTTTTCCCGCTCACGCATTTTGGTAGTTGAGACGGGGCGTAGCGCAGCCCGGTTAGCGCGCCTGCTTCGGGAGCAGGAGGTCCCCGGTTCAAATCCGGGCGCCCCGATATTAAGCCCCCGCCATCGATTGTCGATGGCGGGGGCTGATCTTTTCGAAAGAACCGTAGGGCATTTGGCGGCGTACCCCGGATGAGACCCAGGTTACAGAACCAGTACCTGAGCCGGTGTATAACTCTACGGGCCCACGGGAGATGACCCCCATTCTTTCGCAGAGGACGGCATGCGCAAACGGACCAGTTTTACCGCGGATCTGATCAAGGGCACAGTCGCCGGGGCGGTAGCAACCCTGGTCCTGGACCAGGTAACCAACTTCATGTACCAGCGGGAAAACAGCCGGGACCGTCAGGCCGAGGACCGGGCGCGCCATGGCAGAACTGCCTATGAAACCGCAGCTGAGAAGCTCGCAGCCGCCTTTGGCCGGGAGCTCGATGAACAGCAGCGCAAACGCCTGGGCGCCATCGTCCACTGGGCACTCGGTATATCCGCTGGTGCCGCATACGCCACCTATGGTCGCCGGCACCCGTCGCTCCGCCGGGCTTGGGGAGCAGCGTTCGGCACCGCGTTCTGGGCATCGGTCGACGAGGGGTTGGTTTCGCTGGCGGGACTCACGCCTCCACCTAACGCATTCCCTGCGGTGACGCACCTGCGGGGATTGGTGGGCCACGTGGCTTTCGGAGTAGCAGCGGACCGCACCCTGCGCCTGCTCGATGCCGCGGCCTGAACGCTTTAAAATAATTCTCACGGACCCCCGGGTATGAGACCCGCCCCTGGCGCCGGCGCACTTTGTCGCCTTGTCTGCCAGCTCATGGTGACTGGGCCGGCGGTTGCCGTTGTGGCGTGCGGTGGCGGAGACCTGGTCATCCCTCCCGATGAACCCAGACAAATCGAAGTTGTAGACGGAAATGATCAGATCGGCCGGGCCGGCTTGCCTTTGGAAGAGCCGGTTGTGGTTCGCCTGACGGACGAGGCGGGGGTCGGGATTCCGGGCAGGGCGGTAGCCTGGGTTGTCTTCGCGGGCAGCGGGCGTACTATGCCGCAGACCAGCATGACCGACGCAGAGGGGCTCGCTTCGGCCACGTGGATTCTAGGGCCCTCCGTAGGCCCGAACACGCTGCAAGCTGTGGTCTCCGAAGTAGGGCTCGCGACCTTTAGCGCTTTCGCCGCCGCGGGCGACGGGGGTGGGGGCGGAGGCGGAGATGTCGCGCCCAGCGCTACCCGCTCCGCCATCTCAGTCGATCCCTCTACCCTGGAGGCGGGCAGCGGTATCTCGACAATCACCGTAGTCGTTCGGAACCGGAGCGGCGACCCGGTGGAAAACGCCAGCGTTGGTTCCTCCGGTTCCTTCGGTGCTGACGATGGAGGTGGTCGAGGGCGATAATCAGAGCGCTCCCACGGGTAGTGCAGTGGATACCCGGCCGGCAGTCCGCATTTCCGACGATCGGGGCCAACCGGTGGCCGGCGTAGAGGTCACTTTCGTGGTGACCGGCGGAGGAGGGAGCGTATCCGGCGCCGGTCAGACCACCACTTCGTCAGGGATCGCACGAGTGGGCGACTGGACATTGGGATCTTCTCCCGGCCGACACACCCTCGAGGCCAGGGCAGCGGTGAAGCCGTCCCGCGGTTTTACAGCGCAGGGGACCGCCCGGGAAGGTGGCGTGCACCATCTCGTATTCCAGGTTCAACCGGGCGACGTAGGTGTGGGCGAGGAGTTCTCGATGGAGGTGGCCCTGGTCAACGCGGCCGGAAACGTGGTTCCTCTGTCAGGGATCCAGATCTACGTGGGGCTGTTCCTCGAAGGATCCGATAGTCCGTCCAACCTTCGCTTGGCAGGTAACCGGTTTCGCGATACCGATAACGGGGTTGCCGTATTCCGGCTTTCGGTCCGGCAGAAAGGCAGCTACCGGTTCCGCGCCCTTACGGATGATCTGCCCGATCTCGGACCTCACGGCCCCAAACCATATTTGTCAGCAACCGTTTCGCTGTAAAGTAAAACGCCGCCCGTCCTCACCTTCCGCAGGAAGCCGGCGCGACCTAGCTTCCAAGTACCTTGACGCCTCTGCCACCCACCGCACACCCGCTGTCTTTCCCCAAGCGCGCCTACTGGGTACTGCCGGCCATCATGCTGGGCATCAGCCTGGCCGCGCTTCTACTGGCTGAGGCGGCGCCCCAGTCGGCCCGTCTCTGGTACTTTGTGCCGTTCACGTTCCTGGGAAATTCCCTCGCCCCTCTGCCCTACGACGGCGCGGTGGTGTACCTGGGCGCGCACCATCCCCTGTGGCTCATCGTGTCCATAGCCGTGGCGGCAACGCTCGTCATCGAAATGTGGAATATGGAGCTGCTGGCGCGGATCCTGGCCCGCGACGGCACCCGTGCGTTTCGGAATCATCGTGCCACCCAGTGGTCGCTGCGGTGGTACCGCAAGGCCCCCTTCTGGTCCCTTGTTCTTACGTGCGTACTCCCCTTGGTGCCCCACTACCCAATGCGTTTCCTGGCCGTTCTGGCGGGATACCCGCTCTGGAAGTACCAAATTTCTGTAATCCTGGGGCGAGGCACCCGCTATATCGGCCTGGTTCTCGTTGGGGCGACATTGCCCGTCCCAGGCGCCTGGATAGTGGTGGCCAGCCTGCTGATTCTGGCGCTGGGTGTAAGGGGGGCTCGCCGGATGAATCGAGTGGACGGAGGCCTGCCCGGCGCGGGGAGAACTAGAGCCCTCCCGGAGGAAGGGTGACGCGCTGCTTTCTGCTGCTGGTGGACGGGCTGCGACCGGATGTCGCCGAGGCTCGGCTCAAGTCAGGGCACCTCCCACACATCGCCGCGCTGCTGAAGCAGGGAGGCCAGACCCTGGCGATCACCGGATTCCCTTCCACTACAAGCGTCGCCTATCTCCCATTTCTCACCGGCTGTACCCCGGGCCACTGCAACATCCCCTCGATCCGCTGGCTCGACAGGACCACCTACAGCGGTCGCTGGTGGCGGGAGCGAAATGTGGTCCGGAGTTACTGCGGCTATCAGGCCCCCATGCTCGATGGAGACCTCCGACCGGACATTCGAACTATCTTCGAACTGGTACCCGGGAGCGTCGGAATTTTCACGCCGGTGGCGCGAGGACTGAGCCGGGAGGGAGATCCCTCCCGCCGGGAACGGCAGCTGTGGGGGTCGCTGGCCCACGTTTCCATGTGGCACCAGCCGTCCGACAACGCCGTGTCACGCCACCTGCTCCGTGCGGCGGAAGGAAGCGCACGATTCGTCTTCGCCCAGTTCCCGGCGGTGGATGGTTACACTCATCAGTCAGGCGCCGACTCCCCAGTGGTTCACCGGGCTCTGGAGCGTTTGGATCAGACAGTCGGAAGACTCCGACAGTGCCTTCTGAGCCGGGGGCAGCTCGATGACAGTCTGATTCTGCTGGTGAGCGACCACGGGGCTTCGCGGGTGCATACCCATCTCGATCTGGCGGAGTGGTTTCGCGCTCAAGGAGTTCCCACGCTGGCCCACCCGATCGTTTGGGAGCGCAGCCCTCGGGCAGCAGTGATGGTGGCCGGCAACGGATCCGCCATGGTATATGCCCGCCCCGCGGAGCCGCGGCCGGAGCGATGGCCGGTCGAGCGGCTGCGCCGGGCCGAGACGTTTGGCACGGGGCAGGACCTGGTCTCGTTGCTGGTTCGGGAACCATCGGTGGCGTTTGTTGCTGCTGAATCGGAGACCGGCGGCATCTGGATCGAGAACGGGAGCGGCGCCGCCCGGCTTACCATTCGCGCCGGCAGGATCGTCTACCGGCCGGTTACCGGCGATCCGCTCCTGCTGGGTGGTGCCTGGAGCGCCACTGAACGGGAGTGGCTCGAGAAGACCTGGGACAGCGCCTATCCCGATGCCGCTTTCCATCTGCGGGATCAGTTTCGAAGC
>JACCRS010000020.1 GCA_013813435.1 Gemmatimonadales bacterium | reverse complement strand
GCTTCGACTCGATCAGGTTCTCGAACACGCTACTACCTCCAGGGGGAGGGATTGATCGTGCCCCGAAGCTAAGGACTCCGGCCTACAACCGCTTAGCCGGCAGATGACAATTCGATAACAACGAGATTACCGCTTCGGAAGGCGGATCGTATACCTGACCCGCGCCGGAACCGAACGGTACTGATCTGCGTGCCGGCCTGAAATGCGAATCCTGAGTCGTCGACTGTGATCGCCTTTGCATCCGACCGGTTCCGGACCCAGGGCAGTGGCGAATGCGTCAGCTCCGCTAGCGGTGATATGATCTCGTGAGCAGCAGCACGGGGAGCGGCGGGACAAGAATCTCATACAGTGGGGACAGAAATCTTAAACAGGAGATTGATGGCCTGGTCAGAAGAACTGCTACACGGTGGCCACCTGCGCTTTCGGCAGCCGCACGGTGAACATCGTGCCCCGGCCCGGCCGGCTCTGCACCGTGATAGAGCCGCCGTGCGCCTCCGCAATCCACTTGGTTATCGCGAGGCCGAGACCGGTGCCGGGACGCTCTCCGGTGCGCGACCGGGCAGGATCGGCTCGCCAGAACCGCTCAAAGATGTACGGAAGGTCTCCGGGTGCGATTCCGATCCCGGTGTCTCGTACTGATATGGTGACGGCCTCGGCATCCTCCTGGAGGCTGATCGCGACGGTTCCTCCCGGCGGGGTGTACTTGATGGCGTTGGTCACCATGTTGAGCAGCATCTCCCGGATGCGGCCCCCGTCGACTGCCAGGCGAACCGGAGCGTCCGGAAGGGTATGTACCTCGGTGATGCCGACGCTTTCCCCCAGCATTCCGGTGGTCTCCGCCACATCCGCCACCAGCGCCCGCAGGTCACACTCCTCAACCGCCAGCGGTGCGCGCCCCTCGTCAGCCCGCGCCAGGGTGAGGAGGCTCTCGACCATCTCGGTCATCTGATTGATCTGGGCCAGCGTCTCGTCGAGCGACTGAAGTATCTCCGGCGGGGTGCCGGGATGAATCAAGGCGCGCTCTACCCCGGCTCGAAGCACCATCAGCGGGGTCTTGAGCTCGTGGCTGGCATCCGCCGTAAACCGGTGCAGGCTGCCGAAGCTCTGCTCCAGGCGGGCCAGCATTCCATTGACTGTGAGCGCCAGCCGGGCCATTTCATCCCCGGCCAGTGGCACCGCAAGTCGCCGGTGCAGGCTTCGCCCGTCGGAGATTGCCTCCACCTCGTCCATGATCGTCTGTACCGGGCGCAGGCTGGTTCCCGCCAGCCAGTAGCCCACCAGCCCGGCCCCTACCAGGATGATCGGTGCGATGAGCAGCATGGACCGCAGAAGATTGGCGGGACCGAATGCCGCCTGCCCGGTCGGCGTGGCCACGAGCAGACCACTGATGCTGGGCCCAGCGTCCTGCACCGGCAGAGCCAGGAACCGTACCGGACCGGTGGGTGGTCCGAGCGGGAGGGTGCCGGCGTGCCGGTCGAGACCCGGTGTACCGAGCGGAGCTGCCAGCCGCTCCAGCGCATCGGCGGGGAGCGCCCGGGTCAGCTCGGAAAGCGCCAGAACCTGGCCGGCGGTATCAGCGACTACGAGGTAATCCCGCACCGACTCCAGGTAGGCGCTGATGCCGGGATCCAGCGCCGGATTGGAGCCGCTGGTGGTGACGATGCGGCCCAGGATCTTGTACGATTCGGTGAGCCGGCGGTGGGCGAGGTCGGCTTCCAGGGTGATGCGCTGGTCCAGCTCCTTGATGCCCGACTGCCGACGCTCCAGGTACAGGGCCGTTCCAAACGCCAGCACCGTCACCGCGAGGGCCACCGTATACCAGAGGGTGAGCCGCCGGCGGATCGTTGCCATTCAGGCCTTCACGACGTACCCAACGCCCCGCACCGTGTGCACCAGCTTCTGCGCATGCCCGGAGTCGACCTTCTTGCGCAAACGGTTGATGACAACGTCGACGATGTTGGTTCCCGGGTCGAAGTGATAGTCCCAGGCGTACTCGGTAATCAGGGTGCGTGACATGACCCGGCCCGCGTGCCGCATGAGGTACTCGAGGACGGTGTACTCTTTGGGCGTAAGGTCGATCCGCTCCCCAGCGCGGCCCACCTCGCGAGTGGCCATGTCGAGCTCGAGATCGCCCACCCGGAGCAGCTGGGCGCGAATCTCCTTGGGACGCCGGCCGAGCGCCTCCACCCGGGCCAGCAGCTCCTCGAACGCAAAGGGCTTGGTGACGTAGTCGTCCGCCCCCGAGCGAAGCGCCTGGACTTTGAAATCGACGGCATCCTGGGCGGTGAGGACGAGCACCGGTGTGGTGTTGCCCCGGTCCCGGAGCGTCCGCAATACCTCCAATCCGTTCATCTCGGGCAATCTGAGATCGAGTACGATGAGGTCGTACCGTCCCGCCGAAGCTAGTCGCAGACCTTCCATTCCGTCCCCGACCAGATCGGCATGGTAGCGCTGCTCCTCCAGTCCGCGCTTCACATACTGGCCGACGGTGCGGTCGTCCTCGACCACCGGAATCTTCATGAATGGACCGGAAGAAACACTCTGAAGGTGGTTCCGCGGCCAGGCTGGCTGTCGACCTCGATCCGGCCCTGATGATCTTCGACGATGCCATAGCAGATCGACAAACCAAGGCCGGTTCCGCGGCCCGGCGGCTTGGTTGTATAGAACGGCTCGAAGATCTTGGATTGATCGGCCCGGGGGATTCCTATGCCGTTGTCTTCGATCTCCATCACGACCTCGTCGCCCCGGGACGGACTCCTCCCGGTTCGTACCGTGAGCCTACCCCGATCGTCCATTGCGTCCACGGCGTTCAACATCAAGGCCATGAGCACCTGGGTCAGCTGTTCGGCATTTCCCCTCGTGGCGGGAAGCGTCACATCGAGCTGGCGCGCCACCGTGAGATGCTTGAATCGCTGATGGTGCTTCATCAGGAACAGCGTCTCATCGACCAGGGCGTTCAGCACCACGCGGCCCTTGGCCTTGCCTTTGGGCCGGCTGAAGTCGAGCAGCCCATCCACGATCCGGCTGCAGCGATCCACTTCCTTGTCGATCAGCTCCAGGTATTCCTCCACCGCGGGTCTCTCCGCTCCAGAGGCCCGGTCGAGGCGAGCGGTGATGGCCGCGACACAGGCGCTGATGGTGGCCAGCGGGTTATTGATCTCGTGCATCACACCGGCCGCGAGCTGACCGATGGCCGCCAGCTTTTCGCTCTGCATGATCTGACCCTGGATCCTGCGCGACTGGGTCACGTCTTCGCCGATGGTGATGACATGAGTGATCTCGTCGCCGTCCAGCCGCATGGGAATCTTGGTCAGCCGGAAAGACCGCAGCTCCCCGCCGAGGGTTACATCGAGCTCGGCCTGTATGACCTCGCCGGTCTGAAACACCCGGTCGAACTCGGCGCGGAGTTCTTTGGCCGGCTGCCGAGTGAGCACCTCGAAGACCTGGCGGCCGACCACCTCATCCCGCCGGAGGCCGGGCGCACCCACCTCGCGCTGCCGGTTCCAGATCTGAATCCGGTACTCCCGGTCGACAACGTACAGACCAACTGGAAGGCTGTCGATGATGAGTCCGGTGAACCGGCGCTGCTCATCTATCTCTCGCGATTGCGCGGCTACCTCGACTGCGAAATCGGCCGAGAGCGCGAGCGAGGCCAGAAACGGCGCCAGAAGATTAGCGACGATGGCAAGGATCTCGAGCTGTTTCGGATCCGGCCCGGCTCGGATCTCCAGCAGACCGATGTGGGCTTCATCGTGCTGCAGCGGGAGCCGCACCCCGGAATCGGTATTGTGTATTGCCTGGAGCGACTCCAGCAGCAGCGGGACGCCCTCGCGGCGCGGAGCCTGGATGCCCCGGAAGCTGCCGGTGGCCTCGTCGCGATACCAGATGGTGACCCCTTTTGCCGGAAGACCGGCCTGCAGAGCCTCGGCCACTGCAGTTAGAGCCTGCTCGACCTCGAGCCCGCCGTTAAGCAGCTTGGCGACAGAGCCCACGAGTGCGAGATCGGAAGTTGGGGTCAGCGCGCGCCACCCCGCGAGGAGGAGACTACGGCGACACTCAGAATGCGCCAGTCGCCATCGATTTGCCGGAGCACGATGTGTTCAAACCAGTCTTGCTCGGTGGAGGTGGAGCCCGAGGGGGTGCGGCGCCGGGTGACTATCCATACGGCGGCGAGGTCGCCCTGTTGGCGGAAGTCGGTCCGCAGTACTCGCACGTCGAAGTTCTGGCGCTCTACTCCGCGGAGCAAACGTTGCAACACGCGGAGAGCGGAATCGATGGGAACCGCCTGATGGTAATCAGACGGAGCGGTCGGCCCGACGGGACCAGAGTAGCTGCCGTCCTGCCAGAACAGAGAGCGGATGCCAGCCCAGTCCCGCTCGGACAACCGCCGGGCATACTGGCCGAGGATCTCGTGGATCGTGTCCTCGTCCCGCCGGGTGCCGGTGGGGGTACGATCTTCTATCTGGCATCCCGTGCCTGCCAGGAGCCCGAAGCCCAGTAGCGCCAGACCCAGACCACTCAAGCGGACCGTTGGTGGGTCTCCATGACCTGCGCCAGGAGCTCCTCGTTCTGGCGCCGGGTGCCCGGAGTTTCCTCCTCGTAGGTCCAGCGCACCAGCCCCTCGGGGCCGATGAGTACGTAGGCTCGTTTCGACAAGAACCTTTCCTCGTTTAACGTGCCGTAGCGCCGGCTAACCTCCCGCTTGAAATCGCTGAGCAGTTCGACGGTAAGTCGCTCCTTGGCCTTGAACTCCCGCAGAGTGGGCACTGAGTCGACGCTGATCGGCAGGATTTCGGTGTTAGCGTCGCGAAACCGGCCGTAGTCTTCCGTCAGCGAGCACATCTCCTGGGTGCAGACGCTGGTAAAGGCCGAAGGGAAGAATGCAAGTAGAACGTTCTTTCCGCGCAGGCTGGAGAGAGTAACGTCGCTACCCGTGGTGGATGAAAGCGTGAAATCGGGAGCCGGCGTCCCCACCGCCGGAAGGGAGGGGTTCCGGCTGCTCACTTCTTGACCTTCTCGAAGCGCCTGGCCACATCGGTCCAATTCACCACGTTCCACCATGCCGCCAGGTAGTCCGGCCGGCGGTTCTGATACTTGAGGTAGTAGGCGTGTTCCCAGACATCGCACCCGAGCACCGGTGTCTTGCCGCTCATGAGCGGGGTGTCCTGGTTCGGCGAATCCTCGATCGTCAGCGCTCCGCCGCGGTCTGCCACCAGCCATCCCCAGCCGGCGCCGAACCGGCCGATGCACGCCTTGTTGAACTTTTCCTTGAATGAACCAAGGTCGCCAAATGCCTTCTTGATCGCATCGGCGAGCGGCCCCGAGGGCTCCTTGGCTCCACCGGGCGCCATCATTTCCCAGAACATCGTGTGGTTGGCATGTCCGCCGCCATTGTTGCGCACTGGTTTGCGGATCGCCTCGGGAAGAGAGTCCACACCAGCGAGCAGCTCCTCGATCGACTTCTTCTGCAGGTCGGGGTGGGGCTCCAGAGCGGCGTTCAGGTTGGTTACGTACGTGGCGTGGTGCTTGTCATGATGCAGCCGCATGGTCTGCTCATCGATGGTCGGCTCGAGGGCCTTGTAGTCATAGGGCAACGGGGGAAGCGTGAACGCCATGGCCTACTCCTCAGGGTAGATGCAGCGTACGATACTTCGGGCTTACCGGCGCGAAATATGATTCCGGTCTAAAGGGGGGTCAACGACGATGATCTCTCGATCTGCTCGACTTCACCGCGGGGCGGGCTCATGCTTTCTTTCAGGCGCCCGGTGTGGATCATATCTTGCACGGTCGGCAGAGACGAAACAGCTGGGTCCGACCAAACCGGCTGCCTTTCACTCTGATAAATCGATATAATTCCGGCGGTATCGATGTAAGCCCGTCCGGTGAAACGCAATCGTCGCGGATATCTGCAAGTCTGTGGCAACACCCCCTTACCGGCCCAGGCGCCACCAGTAGAAGGGATCAGCACAGTGACAGTAGCGATCGGGACCAACCCGGCGGCCCTGGCTGAAGCATTTCTCAGCAATGCGGTTGCCCGCCGAGGCCAGCTGGCAAAGAGAAAAACCTGGCGCCCCGCCAGCGAGCTCGCGGTCGATCTGGGTACGGCCAACACTTTGATCTTCGTCAAGGGTGAAGGCGTGGTACTGAACGAGCCGTCAGTCGCCGCGGTTGATCAGGCCGGCAACATTCTCGGGATCGGTCTGGAGGCTAAGCGGATGCTCGGCCGGACTCCGGAGGGCATTACGGCGGTCCGCCCCATGAAGGACGGGGTCATCGCGGACTTCCACATCGCCGAGAAGATGCTGCGGCACTTCCTTCGTTTGGTTATCGACCGGACCTTCCTCCGGGTCAAGCCCACCGTCATCGTCTGCGTGCCCTCCGGCATTACTGAAGTCGAGCGGCGTGCCGTTCGCGACTCGGCCCAGTCGGCCGGGGTCAAGCGGCTGTACATGGTGTCGGAGCCGATGGCCGCGGCAATTGGAGTCGGCCTGCCGGTAGAAACCCCGGTCGGGAGCATGGTCATCGATATCGGCGGTGGAACCACCAATATCGCGGTGATAGCTCTCTCGGGAATCGTCTGCGACGCTTCGATCCGTACCGGCGGCGATGAGCTGGACCAGGCCATCGTTCAGTTCATGCGCAAGACCTACAGCCTTCTCATTGGGGAGCCCACCGCCGAACGGATTAAGATCGGCCTCGGCTCTGCCACCCAGCTGGAACGCGAAGGCGAGATGGACGTGAAGGGACGCGATCTCGTTTCCGGCCTGCCCAAGACCATTCGCATCGACTCCGCCGGCGTCAGGGACGCCATTCAGGAGCCCGTCTCCCACATAGTGAATGCCGTCAGGCGAGCCCTGGAAATGACCCCTCCTGAACTGGCGAGCGATGTGCTCGAGCATGGTATCATGCTCACCGGCGGCGGCTCGCTGATCCGCGGCCTCGACCAGCGGCTGATGGATGAGACCGGATTGCCGGTCCGGGTTGACGAGGACCCGCTCACCTCCGTCGTACGCGGCACCGGGCGCATACTCGACGACTTCGCCCGTTACGGTACCGTTCTGTCTACCTGAGCATTTCCGGTGGCGCCTGGCGCCTCCGGAAACACCCGCCCCTCTCACCGGCATTCCCGCCCACGGGCGAGGATGTCGGTGTTTGGTTTTCGCCAGTTAACGAGTCGCCAGTCGCCAGTCGCCAGGGGGAACCGGTAGTATTCTGACCGTGAAGAGCTGACTCTGTCAAACTCTGACTGGTGACTGGTGACCTGATGACTGGTGTGAGCGCTCCGGTAGAAATGCGGGACGTGGCCCCCTGGGTTGAACGGCTGGCGCGTGTGGGATACGGAGCCAAGGCGCTGCTGTACATCACCATCGGGATCCTCGCCGCGGGGGCCGCCTTCGGTTGGGGAGGAAGGGCCACAGACACCGAGGGTGCTCTCCGGTTGGTCTACCGGATGACCTTCGGCCGCGTCATGCTGGTTGTGGCGGCCGCCGGCCTGCTGGGATATGCGCTCTGGAGAGTGGTGGAGGCCCTGATGGATCCGGATAGTCGGGGCAACGGGCCCAAAGGCATAGCCCTGCGCATCGGCTTTGCCGTTCGGGGGCTGTTCCATGGAGCTCTCGGGATTGGGGCGTTCCGCCTGGCCTATGGCGATCGAACCGACAGCCCTGACCGGACCCGGGATTGGACCGCCTTCCTGTTGGATATGCCCGCTGGGGAGTTGCTGGTTTGGCTGGCCGGCGGCAGCGTCATAGGGTATGGCCTGTACCAGCTCTACCGCTCCTTCAAAGCGAAGCTGGGCCGCCAGCTCGACCTGAGCTCGCTGTCGGGGCAGACCCATGTGTGGGTAGTGGGCGTCAGCCGTTTCGGGATCGCCGCCCGGGGGATTGTCTTCTGCCTCATCGGATTCTTCCTGGCCCGCGCCGCTTCGCAACACGACGCGGGGCAAGCGGGCGGAATCCAGCAATCCCTGGCGACGCTTGCGAGGGTCGGTCGGTGGCCATTCGCGGCGGTTGCCCTGGGCCTCATGGCCTACGGTGCTTATGAGCTTCTCAATGCCCGATATCGGCGGATCAAAATGACCTAGGCCCGCAATGGTGTCAGATGACAACCCGTCTCGATAAGACCATCAAGCGCGAGCTGGATCTCGGTGGCGAACGCTACATGGTTAGTGTTGGTCCCGAGGGCGTGAAGATTGTACTGAAGGGCCGGCGCAAGGGCCGCGAAATATCCTGGGAGGCGCTTCTGAGCGGCGAAGTGGAGCTCGGGCGCGACCTCGCCATGTCTCTCGAGGTGTATCAGGCTCTCGATCCCACCGAGCGAGATACTTCCTGAGCATATTGCCGCCCCACGTGGGACTGTCGTCGTCATTATCCCCCTCACTCAGATCCACCGCCCCGCTGCCGTCAGGGTTGATGACAAAGATGTCCTTGTCATCCAGGGTGACGAACGCGATCCGAGAGCCGTCCGGTGACCCGGCCGGCTTGCGCGAAGCGGTGGTGCGTGGTTC
>JACCRS010000225.1 GCA_013813435.1 Gemmatimonadales bacterium | reverse complement strand
GTGAGCGGGCTCAAGCGCGCGTCGCCGGTGCGGGTGTCGGGAGTCAACGTCGGGAAGGTGCAGCGGATCGAGTTCGTCGATGTAGGTAGGGTGCTGGTAGTCGCGAGCCTGCCACCGACGATCCATCCCAAGCTGGACGCCAGCGCCAAGATTGTCTCGGTGACGCTGGTAGGCGACTACGCGGTGGACTTCGATCCGGGAAGGGCGACTCAGCCACTGCCCACGGGGCAGGTGATCCGGGGTAGCCAGGATCTCGGCCTCACCGGAGTAGCAACCGGGCTCGCCGAGCGCGCCGACAGCATTCTCCTGGGCGCCCAGAGCATAGTCAACGAGCGCACCGGCGAGCAGCTCCGCTCGACGCTGACCGCGCTGGAGGCCACGCTGAAGGCGGCGCAACGTACCATGCAGATTTACAGCAACCCGAACCAGGGGCCCACCGCCGAGCTGACCAAGACCATGGCCACGTTCCGGCAGCTCAGCGGGCGACTGGACAGCGCACTCATTTCCTTCCACGCCGATACCATCAGCGCCAATCTGGCTGCCATGACCTCGCAGCTCACCTCCACCAGCGGCAGGCTGGATACACTGTTGGCAGGGATGAATCGGGGACAGGGTACGCTGGGCAAATTCGTCACCGACAGCGGGCTCTACTACGATATACGGGAGCTGTCCCAGGGGATGAAGAAGCTGCTCGATGAGCTGGCAAAAAACCCGGGCAAGATTCCGGTGACGGTTAAACTCTTCTAAAAGAGCGTGAGCGGGAACAGCCAAAGGCGTGCTTAGTAAGCGGGAGATGCACGGGGGAATACGAGCCCGCTCACCGCTTACGCTTTTTTCCCCCGCTTACGCCTTTCGATGTAGCTTCCCTCCATGCTGACCGTCACCTTCCTCGGCACCGGCGCCGCCACGCCCACCATCGATCGCAACGTCTCCGGCCTGGCGGTGCAGCGGGAGGGCGAGACGCTTCTCTTCGACTGCGGCGAAGGAAACCAGCGGCAGATGATGCGGTATGGGGTGGGGTTCTCGTTCCGCGAGATCTTCTTCAGCCACTATCACGCCGATCACCTGCTTGGCGTGACTGGGCTCCTGCGTACCATGGGGCTGCAGGACCGTACTGCGCCGGTAACTCTCTATGGTCCCAAGGGAGCGCAGCGAATCCTGGGGGCGGCCATCAGTCTTGGGATAGAGCGCAACAAGTTTCCGGTCGAGATCGTCGAGATCAAACCGGGCGACCGCCTGGCACGCGATGATTACGAGATCGCGGTATTCGAGACGGAACACCGGGCCGACACAGTGGGCTACGCGCTGGTCGAGCACACGAGACTGGGCCGGTTCAATCCCGAGAGAGCCCGCGAGTTGGGGATCTCTGAAGGTCCTCTCTGGGGGCAGCTGCACAAAGGAAAGACGGTGCAGCTGGCGGACGGGAGGACAGTCGGACCGGCGGAACTTGTGGGTGCTCCCCGTCCGGGACGCACTCTGGTCTACTCGGGTGACACCAGGCCGCATCTCTCGGTTATCGAGGCCTCGCGCGGCGCCGACCTGCTGGTACACGAGGCCACGTTCGGGGGGGACGAAATGGAGCGCGCCCGGGAGACCGGCCACTCCACGGCGGCGGAAGCAGCGCGGGTGGCGTCCGATGCGGGGGTGCGCCGCCTGGTGCTGACCCACATCAGCTCCCGGTACAACCGAGACGCCGCCGAGCTGCTGGCGGAGGCACGGGCGGTTTTTCCAGAGACGTTGATCGCACGGGATGGGATGACGGTGGAGGTGCCGTACGCCGACGGGGAATAGCTGCTGTCATCCCGAGGGCTGCTACTGTCATCCCGAGCGAAGCGAGGGAGTTGGGCTTCAGCTTACGGAGATCCGCCAGTCCGGGTTGTCCTTTTCAATCAGCATTATCCGTTTAGCGCGGGTCCAAGCCTTGATCTGTTTCTCGCGACTAATGGCAGCGCGGATGTCGCCGGTCACCTCGAAATGAACGAGCCGAGTGGTGCCGTGCTCCAAGGCGTAGCCCTTGGTGAGTCCTGCTTTGTGCTCCGCCAGACGGCGCTCGAGGTCGTTTGTGACCCCGACATAAAGTGGACAATGTTCCCCTCGCTATGCTCGGGGTGACATCTTCCTTCCGCCCAAGTCTCTGGCTCATGACCCGGGATCTACCGGTCCTGGCCTCTGCCTTGCAGATCGTTACGATGTGGCAACATTTTGCGCACCGTTTCCCGCTTCCCTCTGGCCTAATGCATAGTTTCTCCGCTTTAATCCCAGCCGTCCGCTCCTCGCTGGTAGCTGCTCTTCTGCCCCTGGCATTACTGGGCTGCAGCAATGCGCCTGCCGGGGCCAAGCAAACCCCTGACGAAGCAGCACCGCCGGAGGCACCCGGGTGGCGCCCACGCCCGATTCAGGCGCCGCTTCCTCTCTCGGTGGCTGACAGCGTCTCCGACTCTCTTCCGCCCGATTTGGCAGCGGTCGACACACTGGCTTCAGACAGCAGTAAAGCCGCGGCCGCGAAGCGCTCTGCGGTCAAGCCCAAGAAGGACCCCTTCCCCCTGACTCCGGCCGATTCCGCCCGTTGGCCGGTGCCGGGAGCGCCCGAGCCGCTGCCCGGCGCGGTTATGCCCGAAAGCCGCATCGTTGCGTTCTATGGCAATCCGCTCTCGAAGCGGATGGGGATACTGGGTCAGATCGATCCGGATTCCATGTTAAAAAAGCTGGAAGACACTGCCATGGAGTGGGCCAAGGCCGATCCGGAGCGGAAAGTCATGCCGGCATTACACCTGATCGCCGTAGTAGCGCAGGGATATCCCGGCCCAGCGAAGAAGTACCGGCTTCGGATGACAGACAGCTTGATCGAGCGAGTGGCGGGCTGGGCCGAGGAGAAAGGCTGGCTCCTGTTTCTCGATATACAGCCGGGCCTGAGCACTGTGGAGGAGGAGATACCCCACCTGGTCAAGTATCTCACCCGGCCATATGTCCACCTGGCTCTCGACCCCGAGTTCGCCATGAAAGACGGCAAGAAGCCGGGCACTGACTGGATGGGGCGGATGGATGCGGTCGAAGTAAATCACGCCATCAACCAGCTGGCGAAGATCGTCGAAGAGCACCAGCTGCCGCCCAAGGTGCTGGTGGTGCACCGGTTCACCCGCAACATGCTGACTAACGCGTCGCAGATCCGGCTCGACCCGCGGGTGCAGGTCGTGATCGACATGGACGGTTACGGCGCGCCCTCCGGCAAGAAGGCGGCGTATAAGTGGTTCGTGGTGCAGTATCCCGTCCAATACACCGGCTGGAAGCTGTTCTATAAAAACGACAAGCCGTTGATGACGCCTCGGCAGGTGTTAGAGGTGTACCCCAAGCCGATGTATATCCAGTATCAGTAGGCGGGGCAGCGGGGCAGCGGGGCAGCGGGACAGCGGGACAGCGGGAAGCGGGACGGCGGGACGGCGGGACAGCGGGTAAGCTAGTGAGGTAGGGTGTCACCCCGAGCAACGCGAGGGGGCCGGAACTCAATTCGAGCTTCGGCCCCCTCGTCGCTCGCTCCTCGGGGTGACAACTTGCTGCCCCGCTGTCCGCCTACCTCACATCAGCCCTCGCCCACGCGTTCTCGAACCGTGCTTCGACCACCGCCGCCTCTTTGCTCCGCCTCTGAGCCTGGAGACTCTGCGCCAGACCATGCAGCGACCAGCCGTTCTCCGGCCGGCGGACCAGGTCATCGCGGAACGCCTTCTCCGCCTCGGCCGGCTTGCTTGCCTCCAACAACACTATGCCCAATCGTTGGCGAATCGGCATGTACCAGGGCGGCGGCTCATCGTAAGTGAGCTCGTCCTCACCGGCGATTGCCTTCTGCAGGTGCTTTACCGACAACTCGGTTCTGCCCTGCTTGGCCGCCATTTCGCCCTCGAGGTGGCTCTTCGCGATCGCGAACAGCGACTGAACCGAGTTCAAGTTCGCGGACGCATCGGCCGGCGTCGCCTTGGCCGTCGCCATCAGCCTGTCACGCTCCACGGCCGCTGAATCGACCTTGCCCTGGCCGGTGTATGCCAGGCCGCGCACGTAATGCCACACACCGGTGGTATAGCGCAGATCCTTCGGCGGAGCCGGCTCGCGCAGGATGTCGTCCCATCGGGAAAACCGCGCCAGGGTAAAAAGAACGGTGGGCGAGAAGTACTCTAGAGGCGGCGCCTGTCGCACTACCTCAGGCGGCACGTTCTTCACCACGCCTTGCGCGGCCTTCAGCGCGTCTTCGCTCCGCCCCAGCATGTTCAGCGCGTACCACATCATGTGGTAGTTGTGCGGGTAGTAGGCCATCGGGTACACCCCGGTGGGCTGCCGCTCGTTGATGTACTGCTCGTCGGCGTGGACCGCATGGACGTTCCGTTCCGCGGCCACGTCCCACTGGCCCAGCCGGATGTAGATGTGGGTGGGCATGTGTACCAGGTGGCCCGCCCCCGGCATCGAGGTGCCCAGCCGCTCGGCACAGGCGAGCGCCTTGACCGCGTCGTTGGAGGCCTCGATCGCGTGGATGTAGTAGTGGC
Organism: Gemmatimonadales bacterium; assembly: GCA_013813435.1. Lineage (GTDB taxonomy): Bacteria > Gemmatimonadota > Gemmatimonadetes > Gemmatimonadales > GWC2-71-9 > CAVVWJ01. The sequence goes on along the minus strand of JACCRS010000225.1, from coordinate 205 downwards.
ACGCGCCGGCGTGGCCCGGGTTCCGCTTGACCACCGGCTCCAGCACCCGCAGCGTCTCGAGGGTTGATGGGGCCTTGGGCCTGCCGCCGTTGGTCCAGTAGTTCCAGGGGCGCAGGTCCATCAGCGCTTCGCCGTGGAGGGCAGCTATATCGTCGTCGGCCGGGAATCGCTGGGACAGTCCGCCGATCGCCCTGGCCCACGCGCT
>JACCRS010000210.1 GCA_013813435.1 Gemmatimonadales bacterium | reverse complement strand
CGGTCCGTCCGGAAACCTTGATCGGAGAAGCGGTAGCTCAAGCCGGAGGACCTAGCCTGCTTGCCAAGCTAGATCGGGTCAAGGTATTGCGAAGGGAGCCGAGCGGAGGCCACCGCGAGCTGTTTGTGAACCTCCTCGATCCCCAACCCGCGTCAGTAGCCCTTCGGGTCCATTCTGGCGACCAGATCGTTGTCCAGCGTCGCAAGTCGTTCTTCAGAGAAGTGTTCCTGCCTGGTCTTAGTGTCATCGGATCGGCTGCTTCCATCTATCTGCTCATCGAACGGGCTAACAGGACCAATTAAGCCAATGCCAGATCATCGCGGACAGCGCCAACTCCCTCCGTCCCCCGGTTCACCGGACCAGGAGTTCGAGGCCCAGGCCAGCGGCTCTATTTCATTGCGACAGATGTTCGGGGTACTCCGCCGGCATTATCGCGTTGTGTTGGCGCTGACGGTGCTCGGAGTGTTTACAGCCGGATTTATGGTGTATAAGTCGCCCGCGAGCTATCAGGCGCAGGCCACCCTTCGACTAGCGGGCGAGCGCCGCGCTCTCACCGGCCAGATCGAGGGCCCGGCCCCCGATATCTCACGTTCCACGGATCCCATCCTTTCGGTGCTGGAGCTGATTCAGAGCCGCGGCGTGATGGGCGCTGTGGTCGATTCCCTCGGTTTGCGCCTTACCTCAATAACTGAGGACTTTGGCACCAGCCTATTGGATGGCATCGAGGTAGACTCGCAGGCAACCAGTGACACAATCTTCGCGACGTTTTACCAGAATGGAGTTAAGGCCAACCTGGGTGATCGGGAGGCGCGGGCCCGCTACGGTGAGACTCTTAATCTCGGACCAGTCAGGTTCTCCGTCATCTCGAGGCCGAGTCTTCCTAGCGCCAATCTGTATGTGGTCCCGAGGGAAATGGCGATCGACCGCTTGCTCGCTGGCGTCCTCGTCACCCAGCGCCCAGGAACCGATATCATCGACGTGCGCTACTTTTCGGGCAACGCACGGAGGTCTCAGCGGGTGGTAAATAGCACGGTCCTCGCATTCCAACGGCTCAACATTCTCTCAGCCAAGCAAAAGTCTCAGCGGCGGCGGGAGTTTCTGGAGGGCCAGCAGAAGCAAACTGACAGTCTCCTGACAAGAGTGCAGGCCGACCTGGCCGCATTCCGAAGCCGGCAGCAGCTGGCCAGCTCCCAGAACGCTCTGGACGCCCAGCAGACTTCGATGTTGGCCCTTGAGGCCCGGCGCAGCGAGCTCGAAGCGGATCGCACCACCTTCGCTGCTCTACTCGCTCAGGTGAAGCGGGGGGGAGAGGCCGGCGAGTCTGAGGCGCTGCGTGCCCTCGCTTCGTCGCCGGCTCTGGCCGACAATCCCACGGTAAGCAACTACTACCGCCAGATCGACATCCTTCAGTACCGTCTCGACTCGATGACAACCGGACCGTGGAAGGCGGCGCCTACCAACCCCGACCTGGTGCAGCTGAAAAGTCTTATCACCTCCGTGAAGGGGCAGCTCCGACAGGCCGTCGCCAGCCATATTTCCACTCTGGATGCGCGTATCGGCTCGCTGCGCGATCTGCGGGCTCGTAGCGGCGCGTCGCTCCAGGTGCTCCCCGCTATGGCGGAGGAGGAGGCTCGCCTTACCAGTAGAGTGCAAACGCTCACCTCGACCAGCGACCAGGTACGCCAGGAATACCAGCGCGCGAGAATGTCCGAGGAGGTAGAGGCCGGCGACGTGGACATCGTCAATCTTGCCGATGCCCCGTACGCCCCGATTCTGGTCGCCGCTCCCCTGAAGCTCAGTCTGGGTCTGCTGCTCGGATTTCTGCTGGGTATGGGTGGCGCGTTCCTCCTGGAGGCGATGAACACCGCCGTTCGCCGCCCTGAGGATCTCGAACTTGCCTTGAACGTTCCCGGCCTGGCTGTAATCCCGCGCCTGACTCCATCGGCGCAGCCGGCCCGGCGGCTGGGCGGGTTGCTCGGTTCGGGCAAGAAGGCTGAGCCTGGCTCAGAGCGCTCTCTGGGGGCGGTTTCGCAGCCCTTCTCGGTGGGGCTGGAGGCGTTCCGAATGCTGCGCACCAGCCTCATCTGGTGCGAGCAGGGCGACCAGATGAAAACGCTGGTCGTAACCAGCGCGGCGCCGGGTGAGGGAAAGACTCTGACTGCGGCGAATCTCTCCGTCACCTTTGCCTACGACGGGCTCCGTGTGCTGCTGATCGACTGCGACGTGCGCCGCCCCAAACTGCACGGACTCTTTCAGGTGCCTCGCGCGCCCGGACTCATGGAGCTCCTGACCCCCACCACCGCCGCCACCAATGGGATCGAGTCTCTCAGCTTCGATCCGGGCCAGGGACGTACCGAGTCCAGCCGGGCTATCGCGGAAGTGATTCGTCCGACGAAGATCAGGGGACTGTCGCTTCTTCCCTGCGGCGCACTGCCTACTAACGCCTCCAACCTTCTCAGCGGCGTTCGGATGCGCGCGTTGCTCCACGAGCTTGCCGAGAATTTCGACCTGGTCATCCTGGACACCCCGCCGGTATTGGCCACCGCCGATGCAGGTATCCTCGCGTCACTGGCGGATGGAGTCCTCCTGGTGGTGCGGGCGGGACAGACAGACCGCCTGGCCGCCAAGCGAGCCCACCAGCAGCTCGTCAACGTGAAGGCCAGAGTGGTTGGTACGGTACTGAACGATCCGGGAGGCGAAGTGTCGCAGTACGGAGACTACTACTACCCGTACGACTACGCGGTGGAGGAGCAATGAGACGGTCTTCCGCCGCTCAACAGGGCACGACTTCATCGTCCTGAGCCCGTGACCGAAACCACGGTCTCCATTTCCCAGCGGAGGCAAGTCTGACCGGCATTTCATCCCAGCTCGCGCCATCGCGAGTGTCCATCGCCGCGCCCGAGGGGCAGCAGCGGATGAGCATCGTGATCGTCGGCCATGTCGATCATGGCAAGAGCACCGTCATTGGCCGCCTGCTGGCCGACACCGGCTCGCTTCCCGAAGGGAAGCTCGAGCAGGTCCGGACGCAGTGTGAGTTGAACTCCAAGCCGTTCGAATACGCGTTCCTGCTGGACGCGCTCAAGGACGAGCAGGCCCAGGGGATCACGATCGATGCCGCCCGGGTGTTCTTCAAGAGTGATCTGCGGCACTACCTGATCCTCGATGCCCCCGGCCACATCGAGTTCCTGAAGAACATGATCACCGGAGCGGCTCGGGCCGAAGCTGCATTACTGGTGATCGACGCCCAGGAAGGCGTGCAGGAGAACTCCCGCCGGCATGGCTACATGGTATCCCTGCTTGGGATCCGTCAGTTGGCGGTGGTGATCAACAAGATGGACCTCGTTGGCTGGGACCGCGGCGTCTACGATCGTATCGTTCGCGAATACGGCGCCTTCCTCGATCAGGTGGGCATCCGGCCCGCCTGCTTCATCCCGGTCTCTGCCCGAGGAGGCGACAATATCGCCGAGCGCTCCCCCAGCCTCGGCTGGTATGAAGGCCCAACCGTTCTCGGCGCGCTGGACGCGTTTCGCAGCGAGCCGGCTCCGGTCGAACGAGCGTTTCGTATGCCGGTGCAGGACGTCTACAAATTCACCAAGCAGGGTGATGACCGGCGCATCGTAGCCGGGACGATCGATTCCGGCTCGGTAAGTGTTGGCGACTCCGTGATGTTCTATCCATCGGGCAAGAAGAGCAGAGTCAAGAGCATCGAGGCCTTTAACCGCCCGGTACATGATCGAGCTGAAGCAGGTTGGGCAATCGGCTTCACGCTGCAGGAGCAGATTTACATCCCCCGAGGGGAGATCGCGACCCTGGAGTCCGAGCCTCACCCGCAGGTGACTACGCGGCTGCGCGTGAGCCTCTTCTGGCTCGGCAAAGAGCCGATGGTCAAGCGCAAGGAGTACCTGCTGAAGCTTGGCACTACCAGGGTAACTGCACGGGTGGAGGAAGTCCTCCGCGTGATGGACGCTTCGACCCTGGATCCCACCGACCAGCGGAGTGTAGTCAAGCGCCACGATGTGGCCGAGTGCGTGCTCAAGCTCGATCGCGCCATCGCCTGCGATCTGGCTCAGGACGTTGCGGCTACCAGCCGGTTCGTGATCGTTGACGATTTCGAGATCAGGGGCGGGGGCATCGTGCGGGAGGCGCTGGCCGATCGGCAGGCATCGGTGCGCAACCAGGTGCTGCTCCGCAACTACAAGTGGGAACCGAGCTTCATCCAACCGGAGCACCGCGCAGAGAAGTACAACCAGAAGGCTGCGCTGGTTCTGGTTACCGGCTCCAATGAGACTGAAAGAAAGGGAGTAGCCAAGGCCCTCGAAGGCAAGCTGTTCGAGGATGGGAAGGTGGTGTACTTCCTGGGTATCGGAAACGTGCTCTACGGCGTCGATGCTGACATCGAGCGCAAGCAGACCAACCGTCTCGAGCACATGCGCCGGTTGGCGGAAGTCGCGAACCTCATGCTGGACGCAGGCATCATTCTCATCGTCGCGGCAGCCGAGCTTACCCAGGACGACCTGGAGGTCATCAAGACGGCGGTCCAGCCCGAACTGATCGAGACCGTCTGGGCCGGCGACAATATCACGACGGATCTAGCCTTCGATCTCCATCTGCCTCGCGGTCCCGTAGCTGAGTCGGTGGACCGCCTCAAGGCGCATATCCAGGACAAGGGCATCATCTTCCGCCCATGGTAACGACGGAGCTGAGGTCCGCCGTCGTCGCGCTGGCCCGCGACGCCGGCAAAGCGACCATGACCTATTACACCGGCCCCAGTGTGGCTGGTCTGCGGGAAAAGGAGGACCGAAGCCCGGTCACTCTCGCCGACGAGGTGGCCCACGAGATCCTCCTCGAGGGCCTGCGTAGGCTCGATCCGGATACTCCGGTGATCTCGGAAGAAGCCGAGGCGGCCTCCTTCGAGATCCGGAGCCGCTGGAACCGTTTCTGGCTGGTGGATCCACTAGATGGCACCAAAGAGTTCATCAAGCGCCGGGACGAGTTCACAGTCAACGTGGCCCTGATCGAAGATGGGGAGCCGGTGTTCGGTGTGGTGCTCGCACCCGCTCTCGATCTCCTTTACTGGGCGGCGAAAGGTGAGGGGGCTTGGCGGGAGGAGAATACCGGCCCCTCCCAGCGCATCTACTCACGTTCGCTTCCGCCGGGCACGCCGCTGACTGTAGTGGAGAGCTTATCCCATCCCTCGGCTGACCTGGAAGAGTTTTTGAAGACCATTCCAGTTGCCCGGCGGGTGAAGGCCGGCAGCTCGCTCAAGTTCTGCTGGGTGGCCGAAGGACGCGCCGATATCTATCCCCGCCTGGGGCCAACCATGGAGTGGGACGTGGCGGCGGGAGACTGTATCTACCGCCAGTCCGGGAGGGAAGGGGAGCGGCCGTCGCCCCTGACCTATAATAAGCCGGATCTTCGAAACACCAGCTTCGTCATCGGGCTGTGATACGATCTTCTGACGAACCTGGGGCTGCCGTGTTCTGGTTCACCGGGTTATCCGGGTCCGGCAAAAGCACTATTGCGGAGCGCGTTTACGCGGAAATGGAACGGCGGGGAGTGGAAGTGGAGTATATCGACGGAGACGCATTGCGATCGGTTTTCCCCAGCACCGGCTTTACCCGGGAGCAACGGGAGGAGCACCTGCGCAGGACCGGCTACATGGCCAGCAGGCTGGAGGCTCACGGAATCATGGTGGTGGCGTCATTCGTCTCTCCCTACCGTGAGTCGCGGGACTTCATCCGGAAGCTCTGCCGCAACTTCGTCGAGATTTACGTCTCGACGCCACTGGATGAGTGTGAGCGGCGAGACGTCAAGGGACTGTATGCTCGTGCCCGGCGGGGCGAGATTGCCAACTTTACAGGTATCGACGACCCATATGAGCCACCCCGGCACCCGGAACTGACACTGGACACCCGCGCTTTGAGCGTGGACCAGTCTGTCGCCAAGGTGCTCGACCGGCTTGGAGGTTAACAACTGTGGCCCGCGGAATGGATCACCTAGACCAGCTGGAAAACCGGAGCGTTCACATTCTCCGGGAAGCGTACGCCAACTTCAAGAACCTGGGGATGCTCTGGTCCATCGGAAAGGACAGTACGGTCCTTCTCTGGCTGGCCCGTAAGGCATTCTTCGGCCACGTGCCCATTCCTCTGATCCACATCGATACCTCCTATAAGATTCCGGAGATGATCGAATACCGGGACCGTTTGGCGCTGGAGTGGAATCTGACAATGATCTATGGTCAGAACCGCCAGGCGCTCGAGGAGAAGCGGACTTATCCGGACGGCGCTATCGACCGAATTGCCTGCTGCAAGGCGCTCAAGACCGATGCCCTGAAGCACACCTTGAGCGGTGAGTGGCCGCGTTACCGAATGAACCACTCCAAGAAGGCGTATGAGCTCGATAGAAACACCGAGCCGTTCACCGGAGTCATTGTGGGCGTTCGCGCCGACGAAGAGGGCAGCCGCTCCAAAGAGCGATACTTTTCGCCGCGGAGCACCCAGTCCCAGTGGGATGTGGGAGATCAGCCGCCGGAGTTCTGGAACCAGTTCAAGACCGAGTTTGCGCCTGGCACACACCTGCGGATTCACCCGCTTTTGGATTGGACCGAGCTCAATATCTGGGAGTACATTCGCCGGGAGAACATCCCGACCGTGTCACTGTACTACAACCAGGGTCAGGGCACTCGATTCCGCTCCCTCGGCTGTTATACCTGCACCCAGGCGGTCGACTCCGTTGCCGGCAACGTGGACGATATTATCATGGAGCTTAAGTCGGGCAAGTTCGTAAACATCGCCGAGCGCTCCGGCCGCGCTCAAGACAAGGAAGGCGGTGGCGGTCTCGAGACCCTGCGCCGCGACGGATACATGTAGAGGCATGCTCTCCAAGAAGGCCAAGTACGCCATCAAGGCACTTATCCGGCTCGCCGATCACCAGGGCGAGCCGGTCCGAATCGCCGATCTCGCCCGCACCGAGCAGATTCCCCCCAAGTTCCTCGAATTGATTCTGCTGGGCCTCCGGAACAATGGAGTTCTTCAGAGCCGAAAGGGCAAAGGCGGCGGCTATCTCCTCGCCCGTGATCCGGCCAAGATCTACCTCGGCCAGATCGTCCGCATGTTCGACGGCCCCCTGGCGCCGGTCCCATGCGCCAGCCAGACAGCCTACGTGCCCTGCGCCGACTGCCGCAACGAGGCGGTATGCGGCGTACATCTGGCCATGAAGGAAGTGCGGGATGCCACCGCCAAGGTGCTCGATGGGACCAGTCTCGCCTCGCTCCGCCGCAAGGTCGACCGCGTAGCCCTACTAGACCACAACCGCTAGCCCACCGTTCCGCCAACTGGCACGCACTTTGCCCTTTTAACTCTATCTGATAGATAGGGTAAATGGGGTCACACAGGCTGCAGCAAAGAATAACGCTCACGGAGAATCGTCGCATGAGTTCGGTTCGGCATTGGGTCGGTCGGGTCATCGTGGTACAGGGAATCGTGGGATTTGCGCCACAAGGGTTCGCACAACAGGCGGTGTTATCCGACACTTCGCCGCTGTCATTGGAGACCCGGGTGGACGATCTCGATCAGCAGATTCGAGTCTTGCAACGGCTCCGGGAGCTGGCCGCTGACAGCGCAACCGCAGCGGCGAAGGACAAAGTCACTTCTACGGCCAGCGCCAAGGATGGATTCAGTCTGAAGTCGGCTGACGGCAGGTATACCCTGCGGTTCCGGGGCTACTTCCAGAGCGACGGGCGTCTATTTCCTGCCACCGAAGCGGTGGGCGGCGTCGATAACCTCATGATACGCCGGGCGCGTCCGATCGTCGAAGCGACTGTAGGCCGGTACTTTGACTTCCGGCTCATGCCCGACTTCGGTGGGGCCTCGCCTACGATCTTTGATGCGTATTGGGAGGGGAAGTTTGTGCCCCAGTTCACCATCCGGGCCGGCAAGTTCAAGCCGCCCGTCGGGCTGGAGCGCCTTCAGTCAGCTACCGACATCGCCTTTGCCGAGCGCGGTCTTCCGACCAACCTGGTTCCCACCCGCGACGTGGGACTTCAGGTAGCGGGCGATGTATCAGAGGGTCTGTTCGCGTACCAGGTCGGTGTCTTCAACGGCGTCCCGGACCTTGCAAACGGCGGCGATGACCTGAGCAACGCCAAGGATTTCGCGGGGCGGGTCTTCGTTCACCCCTTCAAGGCTGGAAAGCTTCGGGGGCTGGGCGTTGGCTTCGCCGGTAGCACCGGCTTCGAGCGCGGTTCCACCGCCACGCCGGGGCTCCCATCGTACCGCACTCCGGGCCAGCAGACCTTCTTCCGCTACAACACCAGCTCCACAACCCCGGCTAATACGATTTTCGCCAACGGGAAGCGGACCCGGCTTTCTCCCCAGGGCTACTACTACACGGGGTCGCTCGGCCTTATCGGGGAGTACGTCATATCCCGGAACGAGGTGACTCGTGCTGGTGCCACGGCGGAGCTGGAGCACACCGCCTGGCAGGCAATCGGGTCTTTCTTCTTGAC
>JACCRS010000203.1 GCA_013813435.1 Gemmatimonadales bacterium | reverse complement strand
AGAAGTACCAGCTCGTCGGCACCGTCGGCGTCATATCTGGCCGCCTGCTCCACCGGATCGCCGGCGTCCCGTAAGGCTTCGAAGTGCACCCCTTTGACGACTCGTCCACCGGCTACGTCGAGACAAGGTATGATGCGGCGGGCTAGCATACCCGAAGCACGTCGTCGATAGTGCCGCCGTGGCCACCTCGGAAGAGCGCGATGATGTCCGCCAGCGCGCGGCGCTCCCGCGGCCACGCGAAGCGGGAGCCGGCTTCCGCTGCTGCCAGCCACTGAAACTGGTCATGCTCCGAACCGAGACGCACCGATTCCTCATGCGCCACGAATGCGGCGAACACCGGTACCAGTGCCACCTCGTCTATCCTGTGCTGATAGAACGATTCGACCCGGCTTACGTTATAGAGCCGGATGGGCGCAAGTCCGGTCTCCTCCTCTAGCTCACGCGCCGCTGCCTCGGAGGGTCGTTCTCCTGCCTCGATATGACCGTGAACCGTCTCCCAGGAGCCGGGGCATCTGCCTCCGGCAGCGCGGCGCAGCGCCAGACATTCCAGCTCAGCGTCCAATCCCCGCATGACGTACACATCGACGAGTGAGACCCGGATCGAGGTCACGGCCGCCACTGCGCGAATGCGGAAAGCAGCTCAATGCCGGCCTGCTGAGACTTCTCGGGATGAAACTGCGCTCCGATAACACTGTCCCGCCCTACCAGGGTCGCGAAAATCCCACCGTAATCCCCCGTACCGAGCACCGCCTCCGCTGGTAGATCCGTAGGATAATAGCTGTGAACGTGGTAGAAGAACTGGCAGGAAACCCCGAATGCGTGGCTTAGCAGCCCATGTCGCCGCCCCGGTTCGGTCAGATCCACGCGGGCCCAGCCGACATGGGGAACCGGCAGATCAGTGGAGAATCGCTTCACGCGCCCGGGAACCAGCGCGAGGCCCCTGGCCTCCGGAGCCTCCTCGCTCATCGCGAAAAGGAGCTGGAGACCGAGGCAGATGCCCATCACCGGCCGGCCGGCGCGCGCCACCTCGCACACGGCGTCTCCCAGTCCACTCGAGGCCAGCGTCCGGGAACCCTGGCCGAAATTGCCCACGCCAGGCAGGAGGATCCGTTCGGCCCGGCGTACCTCCTCCGGCTCGCTGGTAAGACTGGCACGGTGGCCGCCTGCACTGAGCGCACGCACGACACTCGCGACGTTATTCACTCCGTAATCGACCACCGCGATCACAGGGTGCCCTTGGTCGACGGAACTCCGGTTACGCGAGGGTCGAGCACTGTGGCGGCGTCCAGAGAACGGGCGAAAGCTTTGAATGCCGCCTCGACTATGTGATGCGGATTGTCTCCCCTGATCAAGTCGAGATGCACTGTGAGGCCCGCGTTCAGTACCAGTGCCCGGAAGAACTCCGGCGTGAGATAGACATCATACTCTCCCAACATCTGCCACTTTAGAATCTCGATTTGATACGTGAGGTGGGGGCGGCCCGACACGTCCACCACGCACCGCACCAGTGCCTCGTCCAGTGGAACTATCGAATCGGCGTAGCGGCGGATGCCGGTGCGGTCGCCCAGGGCTTCAGCCACGGCCAAGCCGAGCACGATGCCGGTATCCTCAACCGTGTGATGCCCATCCACGTGGAGATCGCCGTGGGCCTCGACTGTCAGATCGATAAGCGCATGACGGGCCAACGCCTCCAGCATGTGATCGAAGAAGCCAATGCCCGTTTTCACCTGACCCTCCCCCCGCCCGTCGAGGTCTACCCTGACGTGGAGATCGGTCTCTTTGGTTTTGCGGGTGATGTCGCCTACCCGGGGCATACGCCGAGGATCTCCTGGAGTGCGCTCAATACCGCGTCCATGTCCTCCTCAGTACCAATCGAAATGCGCAGGCAGTCGGCCAGTTGCGCCGAATCGGAGACATCGCGGATGAGGATGCCATACTCATCCAGCAGGCGGCGGAACAGCTCCTTGGCGGGGAGACTCCGGCATCGGATCAGGACGAAGTTAGCCGCCGTGGGATAGACGGTCAGGCCTGAGACCTGACGCAAGCGTACCATAAAGCGGTCGCGGGTTTCAATAACCTGGCGTGCCCGGGCGGCCAGCATGGGTGCGTGCCGGAGCGCCGTCCGCGCCGCTTGAAGTGTTACCAGATTCACGTTGTACGGAAGCTTACCCTTGGCGATCTCGCGCGCCACCGATGGGTGGGCCAGCGCCAGGCCGAACCTGAGGCCCGCCAGTCCCAGAGCCTTTGAGAAGGTCCGGAGTACCACCAGCCGCGCTGAGTACGAGAGAAGCGGGACCGCGGTGGGGCCGCCGAATTCCTGGTAGGCTTCGTCGCAGACGATCAGCGCATCGGTGCTGTCGAGGATGCGCTCCACTGCTCCATCGGGCAGTTCCGAACCGGTCGGATTGTTCGGGGAGTTCAACACGATAACCCGGGCTCCCTCGCGCCGCGCCATGCGGATCAGGCTATCAATGTCAAATACGAAGCCGTCCCCCAGGGAAACGGATACATATCGGCCGCCCAGCACGCTGGTAAGCATCCGGTACAGCGAAAATGTCGGCGAAGGAGCTACCACAACGTCGCCGCTTCCCAGCGTCACCGAGAGGGTAGACTGGATGAGCTCGTTCGAGCCGTTGCCTATCAGCACCCCCTCGGGAACCCAACCATAATAGTCGGCTAACTGTGCCAGGAGGTCAGGCGGCGTGAACTCCGGATAGTGCTGCCAGGACTGACTTGCAACCCGGTCGAGCACTTCCCGTTTGAGGTCTGGTGGAAAATCGAATGGGGACTCGTTCTGGTTGAGCTTGCGCCGCGCCGGTGCAGCCGCCAGCGTGTAGCCCGTTTGGCTTCGAACCGACGGCTTTATAAAGGAGAGGCCATCCGTGGCGTTCTCAGGCACAACCGCGTTTCTGGTAACTCCTTCAAGCGAATCGTGCGGACGGAGGGCGGAAGGCGGAGTGGGCGAACCCGTCAAGTGCGATGGCGGCCAAGGACCGCCTCGATCCGGGCCGTCAGGGAGCGGGCGCGGAACGGCTTGGTGACGAAGTCGTCGGCTCCCAGCTCGAAGACTCGCACCTCGTTGTCCTCATCGCCCTTGGCGGTAAGAACCATGATAGGAATTTCCTTGGTGGCGGGTCGGGAGCGGAGCTGGGCCAGCACCCCGTAACCGTCGAGACCCGGAAGGTTCAGATCCAGGATGATCACGTCCGGAGCGTGACGGTCTACTTCGTCCAGGGCCTGAATTCCGTCGCGCGCCTCGGCCACGGTGTAGCCTTCCCGCTGGAGCAGGTCCTTCATCACCCGGCGCAGCTGCTCTTCGTCCTCCACCAGAAGCACGCAGGCACCGTGCCCTTTGCCCCCGTCCGGAGCTGCCGCGATCTGAGCCGGTTCTTCGAGAAGGTCCATGGCGAACTCGAGCGACACCGGATTGCCGGCGGGCTCGGTACGCGGAGCGGCGTGCGGCGCCGAGACCCGAGGAGACGGTGAGGTTTTGCCCCGTGTCGCCGGCCCCGGCACTTTGGTGTCCTCGTGCGGCGGCTCAGTGACGCGCAAAAGCTCTTCGACCGTGGATTCGCCCGAGAGCACATGACGTAATCCGCTGGCAAAGAGCGAGCGCATGCCCCCGGCGCGGGCGGCTTCGGCAATCTTTTCCGCGGCGGCACCTTCGCTGATGCGTCGCTCTAGCTCGGGGTCCATCGTGAGGACCTCCACGATGCTGAATCGGCCGCGGTATCCGGTCATCGAACAGTCGGTACAGCCAACCGCACTATAAAGTGCGGTCCCCTCCGGAATGAAGCGCCTGAGCCGCTCGCTTATCTCCTCCGTCATGGGCACACGGCAGCTCAGGCAGAGCCGCCGCATCAGCCGCTGAGCTACAACGCCGCGGAGCGCCGGGGCGATCTTGTACGCCTCCATCCCGATGTCCACCAGCCGGGTAACAGCGTTGGGCGCGTCGTTGGTGTGTAACGTGGAGAGAACCAGGTGACCGGTAAGCGACGCCTGAAGGGCGATCTGAGCGGTTTCCTTGTCCCGAATCTCGCCCACCAGCACGACATCCGGATCCTGCCGGAGAATGGATCGCAACGCTGACGCGAAAGTAAGTCCCGCCTTTTCGTTAACCTGCACCTGCACGATGTTGGCTCCCAAGCGGTACTCTACCGGATCCTCGACCGTCACGATGTTGACTCCTTCGCCTTGCACCACTCGCAGGGCGGAATAGAGCGTGGTGGTCTTGCCGGAGCCGGTAGGACCAGTCACCAGGATGATCCCTTCCTTCTGGCTCAGGAGCGAGCGGATGGACTTCTGCTCGTCCTCCGCCATGCCGAGAGAATCGAGACTGAGTGAGGTGGCCTTCTGGTTCAAGATCCGGATTACGACTTTTTCGCCGAGCGAAGCCGGCAGGGTCGAGACGCGCAGATCGATGGGCTCGCCGTTGATCGAAACCCGGGCTCGGCCATCCTGCGGCCGGAGCCGGTCGGCTATGTCGAGGCCCGACATGATTTTCACCCGGGACACCAGGGGAAGCCCGGCACTGCGGGGAATCTTCATGGCCTGGCGCAGCACCCCGTCAATGCGGTACCGCACCACCACGCCACCCTCGATCGGTTCGACGTGTATGTCACTCGCCCGATTCGCAACGCCATCGGCGATCATCATGTCCACCAGCTTCAGGATGGGGCGTTGGCTCGCCTGCTCCGCGCTCGCAACGCTCTCCTCTTCCTCCTTGATCTGCTCCACCTCAAAGTCGCCGCCGATGCCCTCGAGCAGCCGGGACACGACGGTGTCGGTCTCCCGGTAGAGCTCATCGAGCTTCTCCCTGATCTTCGATGGCGAGCCCAGCAGCATGCGCACTTCGCGGCCCGTCGCGAACGCTAGCATCTTCTCGGCATCGATGTCGAAAGGGTTGGCTGTGGCAACCTCGAGATAGGAATCCGTCTGTCGTACCGGGACGACGTTGAAGCGGCGGGCGAGCTGCTCCGGCACGGCCGAGATCAATTTGACATCGGTTTTGGTCAGATCGGCTACCGCGAAGCGGAACCGGGTGGCTATCGCGCCGAGGATCTGGTTGTCACTGGCCAGCTTTCGCTGAACCAGCATCTCCCAGAGTGACACGTCGGGCCCGGTCTCCTGGCGCAGCTCGTTCACTGCGTCAGGCGACAGAAGCGTTTCGATTGATGGCACTAACCATTCGTCGGTGAACTGCATGACGACTCTGGCGACAGCGAGGAGCGGACGGACGGCCATACCGGGGAGACCGGATAAAGATACGAGGATTACAGCAGGCCCCACCAGTCCCGGTTGATGTCGACGGTCAGCCCGAACTCGCCCTCCCGTACAGCCACGCCCGCCTCGATCCGAAGCAGACTCATAAACAGCTCCAGGGCTATCCCCGCAACCGGGCGGACCCCTGACGTGCTACCCCAGGGAAGTCCGCTGAGGGGCTCGGCCGTGTACCCAGCCGCCACGAATGGGGCCACAGTGACGCGCCGGCCGGTTGAGACAAACGAGCCCAGCCGGAGGGCCGGAGCCGAAACGTCGAAACGCCACTCAACATGCCCTAGAGCCACGTAACGTCCGCCATAGGCTCGAAACGGCTCTCCGGGGAGAGTGCCCCGGCCCCCTATCACGAAGCTCCGATGGGGCGGGAGCCGGGGGGTGCCCGCACCCAGGTATATGCGGCTAAGAATCTCACTGCCGCCTGCGTTGGCCAGCCATCGGCCAGCGGCGGTGGTTCTGAAGTACTCGCCCGACCCTTCTCCCACCTCGAGCGCAAGGCGACCTTGAAGGTCACTCCCCACAGCAATGCCGCCGCTCGCTCGCTCCAGAGAGAGCCGCCCGACTCGATGGGTGCCGGACCCCAGAGGTGAGTTTACCCGGTAGGCACCCGAGGCGGGCGTAGCTTCGGTTGTGAGCGACCGGCTCTCCTCTACGGCAGCGCTGACGGCTAGCGTCGTTCGCCCGCCGAGCCGCCGGCGCAGGCCAAGCTCCACCTCATGCAGCAGCACGTAGTCCCCGTGGTCCTTGCCTGCCTCCTGCGACAGCAGCGAATTGAGCACCGGGGCAATCACCGGCAAGTCGCTGATGTCGGTTATCCGGCGTGAAGCGCTCAGGGCCAGGGCGGTGGCCCCCGTGCTCCAGTTGGCCGTGATTGAGCCAGTGAGCCGGTCGTCGGATGTGCCATAGCCCACAGAGGGTCGAAGCTGGAAGCGGGTGCCTTTCAATCCGACGGCCGCACCGAATCCGAGTGTGAGCCCCTGCACCCGGTTCACCCGGATGAGGTCGCTGAAAGATCCGGCGGCGAATCGCTTCGATGGCAGACCTCCAAGAGCCCGGGAGCCGGCCAGCCGGTCGAGCTCAACCCGAAGCCCTTCCATATCCTGCCGGTTGACCGGTTGCGCTACATCGGCAATCGCCTGCTCCAGCGGCTCAGTCCAGGACGAATCGGACCTCCGTGCCTGGAGCAACCCACCGATTTCCGGCCCGCGAAACAGTGCGGCGGGGATGTCGACATTCAAATCGTAGCCGCTGATATCCCAACGACCCCGGATGATGCCTCGTGCCGGGAAGTCGAGCCAGGTGACTCGCCGCCTTATCTCCACCTCCTGGCGGCGAGGCAGCCAATACCGATTCTCGTAGAGTGCACTCTCGAGCACGACACTGATGTCCTCCAGTTGCCGGTCGAGGTAGGAGGTGGGAGTGAAACTGAAACGAAACCTGACCAGCTCGGCGGTGGCGACATCTATGTAGAGCATTCCTACCACAAGCGGCCGGCTGAAGCTGCGCGGGCGTACCTGCAGTTGATAGACCGTGACCTCCCCGTTCGCGGTACCAATGGCGAGCGAATCGGACAGGGCGAAGTCGTAAGCATCCAGACCCGCGGGCGATAGCGGATGCACCGCATCCCGCACCTCGTCTCCCTCGCCGATCCGGATGAGGTTACCAAAGTTGTTTGTGACGATGCCGAGATGATCCCGATGGTAACTGATGTCGGTGGGCAGGAAGGTGCCGTCGCGCCACCCCAGGATAACCTGCTTGCTACGATCGGGGGCGCGCCAATACACTTCCACGTCGAGCTCGTCCGCTTTCACCAGACGCGGCGGGGCGGTTAATCCCTCCCCGACCTGGGCCAGGAAGAACACGAAGCCGTGCGCCCGTGCCCGGTAACTCGTCAACGTCGAGTCAGCCTGTACATCCAGCCTGCGGTTCACCGCCCGATGAACCAGAGCAACGGTCTCGGGCGAGTTCCAGGTCTGCGCATGTAGTGGCGATACGCTGAGAGGTGAGAAGTGAGAAGCAAAAAGTACAAAGCCGGCGACCACTCCAGCCGGCCAGGGTTCCAGGGGCGCACGTCGCATGCACTTCGTACTATCCCGCATGCCCCTCTCACCTCTCACTTCACCTCTAATTTCTCGGATGATCGTCTCACGTCTCACTTCTCACCTCTCACCCTCTTGATGGCCGCAATATCCCGGCGCCAGCTACCAGGGGCAACCTGGCTCTGGATCTCCGCCATCGCCGCCGTCTGGGCCTGCGGTGGGCGGCAGACAACGCTGCCAGACCCACCAGCCAGCCCAGTGGCTCCCCGCGTCCTGCCTATCGGCCGGCTATTCCAGCTCGAGACCGGCGGACCTCCGCCACCCGATACGTCGGTGACATTCACGACGGGGAATTCTCGGATCATCGTGCTGTACCACGATGGAGAAAGCGTCGCCTTTGCACGGCTGAGCTTCGCAGCGGGCGCCTTTGGGGACAGCGGCCAGGCGGTGCAGGTGGAGGTGCGCCCCCGCCCGGGTATCTACGGTCTGGATTTCACTACCAGCCTGCCCCTGCGTGGCAGTCAGACGGAAGTGACCTTCGTTTACGGCCGTTACTTCACCGCGCCGGCCCGGGCCCGGCAGGTGTACGGCAGTGATGTCGCCTTCGAGCGGGCCATGGCAGTCGGTCGATTGCTTCCCGACGGTCAGGTCGAGCTGCTCCCGTCGGTCCGGTCCGGGGCTGACAACCTCCGGGCGGCTGTCGCATCGGTCGGGAGCTATATCGTGGCCGCGCCGCAGTGACACCCAGCTTCCAGACCTTCGCCAGCCGCGCCCGGCAGGGAGGGATGGTGCCGGTTACCCGGCAGGTGGTTCTCGACGGGGATACACCGGTGACTGCCTTTGCCAAGCTGCACCGCGGGCCCTACGGATTTCTACTCGAATCCCTCGAAGGCGGCGAGCGATGGGCCCGTTACACCTTCCTGGCAACCGCACCCCGGGAGGTCTACCGCTACCACGGCCGCGAGTGCTCTCGCTGGACCGGGGAAACGGGGTGGCTGGTGGTCAACGCCGACATCGCTCCACTCGAACACCTCGGCCACATTATGCGTAAACACCCGCCGGTTGAAGTGGCAGGGCTCCCGCGATTCACCGGCGGTGCGGTAGGATACTTGGGGTACGACATCGTGCGCACCATCGAGTCGCTTCCCGGGGCTGGGGAGGATGATAGGCAGCTGCCTGATGCACTGCTGATGGTAACCGACACTTTGCTGGTACTGGATAATCTGTTCAACCGCGCCACCGTCATTGCCACAGTTGAAGTACCGCCTGGAACAGGCGCTACGGATCTGCGCCGGCTCTACGACGAAGCTGAAACCAGGATAGAGTGCTGGCTGGAGCGCCTCGCAACACCGAACACCAGCATGCCGCTCGAGATCGAACCTTTGCCGCCCCTACCTACCCCATCCGGTCCCTACGCTGATACGCGCTTTCGGGCCGACGTGGCCCGCATCAAGGAGTACATTGCGGCCGGGGACACTTTCCAGACGGTGCTATCCCGCCGGCTGGATCTGCCCGCGCCGGACCCGTTTCTCACCTATCGCTACCTTCGGGCACTCAATCCGGCTCCCTACCTCTACTATCTGCACTGCGACGAAATCCAGATCATTGGCAGCTCACCGGAGATACTCGTTCGGGTGGAGGAGGCGGAGGTCACCCTAAGGCCGATTGCCGGAACCCGGCCACGCGGTGCCAGCCCCGAGCATGATGCGGCCTTGGCGGAAGAGCTCGCCGCGGATTCCAAGGAGCGGGCCGAGCACCTGATGTTGGTGGACCTAGGCCGCAACGATGTGGGACGCGTGGCTGAGTATGGATCGGTGCGGCTGACTGCCTTCATGGCCATCGAGCGATACTCCCACGTTATGCATCTGGTCAGCGAAGTGCGGGGACGGTTGCGGCCGGAGTTCGACGCCATCGCGGCTCTGGCGGCGTGCTTCCCCGCGGGAACCGTCTCAGGGGCACCTAAGGTGCGCGCTATGGAGATCATCGACGAGCTCGAGCCGGTGCGGCGCGGGCCCTACGCCGGCGCTGTGGGGTATGTAGGTTGGGGCGCCCGCACGCTCGATACCGCCATCGCTATACGCACCTGCGTGATGAAGGGCGGCCGCGCCTGGATCCAGGCGGGCGCCGGCATCGTGGCCGACTCGGATCCGCTGGCTGAGTGGCACGAGACCGAGGCCAAGGCGCGGGTGGTTCTGCTGGCCCTTGCCTTAGCGG
>JACCRS010000169.1 GCA_013813435.1 Gemmatimonadales bacterium | reverse complement strand
GCGCTACCGTCACATGCCCGGGCCGCAGTGCTGGACCGGATCGGCGCGGGTGTGGCCCAACGCCGTGATGCGCTGGCCGGCCTCCTTGCCGCCGAAGCAGGCAAGCCGCTCGCGCTGGCGCGCGCCGAGATCGACCGCGCCGTCTTCGTCTTCCGCCAGGGCGCGGAGGAAGCCGGGCGGATGGGCGGCGAGGTGATCCCCATGGACCTCCAGCCCCACGGCGAGCGGCGCTGGGGGATCACCCGCCGCTTTCCGCTCTCGCCCATCACGGCGATCATCCCCTTCAACTTTCCCGTTCTGCTGGCCGCGCATAAGCTGGCGCCAGCGATCGCCTGCGGCGCCACCATGGTGCTCAAGGTGCCGCCCCAGGATCCGCTCGCGACCCTCCTGCTGGGTGAGATCGTCCGCGAGAGCGGCTATCCCGCGGGCGCGGTGTCGATCCTCCTCTGCAGCAACGAAGCCGCCGCCCCGCTGATCGACGACGCCCGGGTCCGGATGATCACCTTCACCGGCTCGGCGCGGGCCGGGTGGAACATCCGCCGCCGCGCGCCCACCAAGCGTGTGACGCTCGAGCTGGGCGGCAACGCGGCGGTGATGATCGAGCCCGACGCCGATCTGGAACACGCGGTGCGGCGCTGCGTGGCGGGCGGGTATCTCTACGCCGGCCAGTCGTGCATCTCCACCCAGCGGATCCTGGTGCACGAGAAGCTGTACCCCCGCTTCACCGAGCTCTTCGTGGCCGCGGTGAAGGCGCTCCGCACCGGCGACCCCCTGGCCGACACCACCGACGTCGGCCCCATGATCGACCAGGCCAGCGCCGAACGGGCGGCGCAGTGGATCGCCGAGGCGGTGGCGGCCGGGGCCCGTGTGGCGACCGGCGGGCGGCGCGATGGCGCCATGCTCCAGCCGGCCGTGCTGCTTGACACCACCGGCGCAATGCGGGTCAACTGCGAGGAGATCTTCGCGCCGGTCACGACTGTCCGTTCTTACGCCGATTTCGATGCTGCCATCACAGCGGTGAACGACTCGGCCTACGGCATTCAGGCCGGGCTTTTCAGCAACGACATGCGCACCATTCTCCGCGCCTTCGAGCGGGTGGAGGTGGGCGGACTGGTGGTCAACGACGTGCCCGGCTTCCGGGTGGACCACGCGCCCTACGGCGGGGTCAAGGAATCGGGGCAGGGACGCGAAGGCGTGCGCTACGCCATCGAGGAGATGACCGAGCTCAAGCTGCTAGTGCTGGGCGAAACCTGAGACTCACACCAGATCGGCGCACCCCCTGTGTCCTCTGTGCCTCTGTGGTGAATTCGTTTTTCTTAGAGGTCCGCAGCAGTCGCGGGCTTGGGCGAAACAGACTCGAACCTCAAGGGAGATTTGATGCGATCGATCGTCGTTCCGGCACTTCTGTGCTTGGCTTCTGTGCTGCAGGCCCAGACGCCACCGCCCTCTTCCGCGCCGTTCCGCGACAAGCAAATCCCCCACGAGGCCGGATTCAGGGTGTTCATGGTGCCCGACATGGAAGGGATGGGGAGCTCGGTGGACACCCGCGAGGTCATCGCCGGCAACGAGGGCGAGCGCTTCAAGGATCTCACCAGCCCGGACTACTGGGACCGCTTTCGCCTGCTGCTCACAGAGGAGGTGAACGCCACCATCGCCGGCGCGCGCCTGGCCGGGGCCCGGAGCTTCGTGGTAAACGAGGGCCACGGCGGCAACCTCTTCGCCAATGTCCTGCCCTGGGACCTCGACAGCTCCGCGATCCTGGTGCGCGGCTTCCCCAAGCCGCTGGTGATGATCACCGGCATCGACAGCAGCTTCGGCACCCTGATGTTCACCGGAGCCCACGCCAACGCCGGCAGCCCCGGGGTGCTGGCCCACAACTTCGCCTTCGACTCGTTCACGGTGAACGGCAAGGTGCTGAACGAGGTCGGTATCAACGCGCTGATCGCGGGCGAGCTGGGCGTCTCGGTCTCGCTGGTGAGCGGCGACGACGTGCTAATCGACGAGACCAGGAAGATGCTGCCCAATGGCTTTGTCGCCATCGTCACCAAGCGCGCGGTGGGGCGGAGCGCCGCCATCACCTACAGCCCCGCAAGAGTGCGGCGAATGCTGCAGACCGGAGCGGCAGAGGCGGTGCGCCGGGAGAGGCGGGGCGACTTCACGCCCTTTACCCTGGACCGGCCCTACCGGGTCGAGTTCAAGCTCCGCACGAGCTATCCCGACAGCATGGTTCAGCAGGTGGCCGCCCTATCGGAGTTCAAGCTGGAGAAGACCGGTGGCCGCTCTTTCCGCTACGTCACCGACAGCGCGCGCCAGATGGGCTGGCTGCTCGACGCCATCGAAGAGGTGGTGATCCGATGAGCCGCCTTCTCCTGGTCGCGGCGTTACTCCTTCCCTCTCCCGCCTGGGCCCAGGGCCGCACCTCGCGCGATACGATACCGCGCGACACCACGCCGCCTGCCGCCTACTTCGGAGTCACCGAGTACCAGCTCGCCCGACAGAAGCTGGAGCAGGACATGCAGCGCGGCGGCTTTAGCGTCTACATCATCGCCGACATGGAGGGACTTGCCGGCGCGGTGCGGAACGCCACCGAGATGCGGCCGGTAAGCCGGGGCGGTACGCCCCAGCACGAGCGGTTCCGCCAGGAGCTGACCGACGAGGTCAACGCGCTCATCGCCGGGGCCCGGGCCGCCGGCGCCACCCAGTTCATCGTGAACGAGGGGCATGGCGGCACCCTCTTCCGGAACGTGCTGGTGGACCGGCTCGACCCCGAGGCGATCCTGATCCGGGGTTATCCCAAGCCGATCGTGATGTCCACCGGGCTGAATCCCATGGTGGACGCGATGATGATCGTCGGCGCCCACGCCAACGCGGGAACTCCCGGAATCATCTCCCACAACTTTGCGTTCGACTCGTTCACGGTAAACGGAAAGGTGTTAAATGAGGCCGGCATCGCCGGGTTCATCGGCGGCGAAATGGGGGTGCCCATGGCGCTGGCCAGCGGCGACGACGTGCTGGTGGCGGAGACCCGCGAGATGCTGGGGCCGCTGGAGACGGTGACCGTGAAGACGGTGTTCTCCCGCTCGGCGGCGGCGGTGCTTCCGCCGGCCACGGTCCATCGCATGCTGCGCCAGGCTGCCGGGCGCGCGGTGCGGCGAGTCAAGGCCGGCGAGCTCCGTCCGCTCACGATGGAGAAGCCGTATCGGGTCCGCTTCTGCC
>JACCRS010000151.1 GCA_013813435.1 Gemmatimonadales bacterium | reverse complement strand
GCCGACTGCGGCAGCGTTTCGGCCAGAACGAGCGGCTCGCTCTCGTGGAACGAATGTGGACCGTGGCGTTCAGTGATGGCGCCATCGGCCATCATGAGGAGCGCTTGATGCACCTTGCCGGCGAGCTTCTGGGCATCGCGCAGAGCGATCTCATCGAGGTGCGAGGGAGGCTTCAGACGCCGGCCCGCACGTGAGTGTGCGCGAGCTGCGCGCTCAGATCGACCACGACTTCTGGCTGGAAGGGTTTCGCGACTTTCTCGCGCTCGAAGCCGGTCACAGTGCCAACACCGTCGAGTCCTACCTTCGAGACCTCCGCCGGCTGGGCGATTTTGCCACCTCTCGCGGGATACGCGAGCCCAGCCGGCTGACCCGCACCCTCCTGCGCGACTTTGTCTACCTGCTGAAAGATCTGGGGCTGAGCGCGGCGTCGATTCGTCGCTCGGTATCGGCCATCAGAACCTACTTCGGCTATCTCGTGGGGGAGGGAAGGGTTGCGAATGATACCAGCGATCGCCTGGAGAGCCCGCGTCGGGGCCGGGTGCTTCCCGACACGCTCAGCGTACCAGAAGTCGAGGCGTTGCTCGCTGCGCCCAATCTCGAGCACCCGCTGGCCTGGCGGGACCGTGCCCTGCTGGAGCTCGCTTACGGAGCCGGACTTCGCGTTTCCGAACTGTGTGCGCTGGCGTTGACCGACCTCCTCCTCGCCGAGAACCTGGTTCGGGTTTTCGGCAAAGGCGGCAAGGAGCGATTGGTGCCGATCGGCCGCAGCCTGATCGGCGCCGCCTCGGTCTACCTCCATCAGATGCGTCCTGCACTCGACCGCGGCAAGAGCAAGAGCAAGGTTCTGCTGAATGCACGGGGCCAACCCCTCTCTCGTGTGGGTGCGTGGGGGATCGTCCGCCGGGCAACTCAGCGAGCCGGGATCACGAAACGAGTCACACCTCACACGCTCAGACACAGCTTTGCCACTCATCTGCTCGAGGGCGGCGCCGATCTTCGGGCCGTGCAGGAGATGCTGGGACATGCCGACCTATCCACTACCCAGATCTACACCCACGTCGATCGCGAGTATCTGCGCTCGGTCCACAAGCAGTTTCATCCCCGCGCGTAACGGGTTGAACCAGGTCGCGGCGCGTGGCTCATCAATGCCTGAATCCGGTTATCGCAGGTACGTCATGGATCCCAAAGTTGGGTGTGACATTTCACCACGAAGGGACGAAGAGCACGAAGAGCCCGCCCCGAGCGGAGCGAGGGGTCACGAAGGCGAATGCCCTGGGGCTGTCGCACGATATCATCGGAGCGGCTATTGAAGTGCATCGTGTTATCGGTCCGGGGCTCTTGGAGTCGGTGTACGAGTTGGCGCTCTGCAGGGAGTTGTGGTTAAAGGGCGTAGGCGTAGAGCGTCAAGTCAGCGTCCCGGTGAGCTATAAAGGGAAGAGTCTGGACTGCCATGTGAAGCTCGACCTGCTAATCGACAAAAGCGTAGTGGTGGAGGTGAAAGCCGTTGATAAGCTGACGTCCATCCATACCGCGCAGCTTCTAACTTACCTCAGACTTCAGAATCTCTGGCTCGGTCTTCTCATCAACTTTAACGTCAATGCATCCACATTTGCGGCTAGCTCCCTCACGTGACCTACCTCACCACAGTCTTTCCTGGCGGACGCTATTCTGCGGCGTATTCCCACACGCTCCAACGACCAGGAGGAACTGACATGAGGCAGATCACTTGCGCTGCGGCGGCGGCACTGATGGTTGCAGCGCTTGCTTGCAGCCCTCGCGACCGTCAGGAAGCTTCCAACAACGCGGATGCGGCAGCCGAAGACGTTCGGGATGCGGCTCGGGAAGGCTCCGCCGAGGTGCGCGAGGAAGCGCGTGATGCTCGGGACTATGCCTACGCTCAGAGAAGCGATTTCCGCCGCGACATGGACCTGCGGCTCAAGGGTCTCGATGAGGAGATAGCCGGGCTGCAGCGAGATACCAGGCGAGGCGCCGACAAGGCGCGTGACAGTGCCCTGGTGAACATTAGACAGGCTCGCCAAACAGTAACGCGGGATCTCGAACGCTTGGGAGCCGCCACGGAGAGTACTTGGGACGAAGTGAAGCGAACTCTAAACCAATCGGTCTCCGCCCTGGATCAGGCTGTGCGCCGCCAGCGTCCCGACGCCCGGCCGATGGGTGGCACCGGCCCCACCTGAAAGCGCGCTGATAGCCAGGAGCGAGGAGGACGGAGAGAGCTCCCCAGCTCCTGGTTCTCAGCCGTCACCCCAACTCCCTCTCCCGGCTCCAACCCCTAGTTCCCTATCCCCGCGGTTGCCGGGTCGGTTCGCTCGAATACGCCCCCCAGCCACTCGACTACCAAAGCGGCCTCAAATGCCATGGTGGCCAGAGTAAGCACTGTGGCTGGAAGGGCGGCCCAATAGTTCAAAGCTGTGCGGAGCAGTAGAAAGGTCCCCCCTCCGAGGGCCACCGGCAGCAGCAACAGGGCCAGGAGCAGCGCCACGAACATCACCATCATGAGCAGGTTCTGACCCAGTGCCTCAACTCCACCGGGCCGGCCCGAGCCCAAGCGCACCCACGCCGGGTAGAGCAGTGCAGCCCCATTCTGGATCAGCATGCCCAGCAGGTTGACTCCCGGCAGGAATGCGAAGGCGGCCAGTAACAGCAGGCTCCGATCTCGGAGAGCCGGCACCATGAAATCGTTGCCCAGAAATGCCAGGTAGGCGATCAACAACAGACTCAGCTGAATGACGGTAAGGAGCAGAGCGGAAGCGGTGGCTTCCGCTATAACCACCGACCATCCGCGCAAAGGATAGCTTCGCAGCAGATCGAGTTTCATTAAATCACCGCGGAGATCATTCCGAACCCACTGTGGACCTATCACCCCCATAGCGGCGGCCCAGGTTATGGCAAACCACCCCGCTATCTCCGCCAGCATTCCTTCCGGCTCGAACGAAAGCATCGCCACGATCGCCCCTCCCCCAAGCAGCGCTAGCGCAGCTTTCCTGAGGCGCCGCGTCCGGGTAACCGCCACCAGGTTCTTCCAGAGGATGGCACCGGCGGGCCATCCCTGTGGTGCCAACCGAAGCAGCGGTGGAGTTACCCTCGCGGGAGCGAGGGAGGTGTTGGTCCGTCCCGCTCGACCGGAGAGCGACTGAGCCTTCTGCAGTGAGACCGCGGCTGCGGCTTCTTCGAAGGCGGTGTCGGAGCGCACCACCCAGATATAGTGCAGCACCAGGAGAGTGAGCGCGGGCCACAGAGCATTCGCCCACGCCGCGACACTGTTGGCGATCAGAGGTCGAATCATCACCCGGAATGGGTAGGTCAGTGCGGCAGGTAGCGGCTGGCCCCCCGCCTCACCGAGTGCCGGAAGGAAAGCGAACGGACTGTCGCCGCTGCGGTCGGCAAGGTGCGGAAGCGCCTCGGCGATGCTCCATGTCCACGCGATGAGAACACCACCCAGGACCACGAGCGAGACCACCCGGTGGCGAAGACCCAGGCGTCCGTGCTCGGCGAGGCTGGTCCGAACGAACGAGGCGCCCAGACGGTGAAACGACAGCGTGGTGAGGAGCACCCATATGGAGATGACTCGTAGCCACGGTGAGACTCCGAATCGTTCTCGCGATAGAATCAGGGTCCACAGGAAGGCGTTGAAGAGAATAAAGAGCTGACTGTGAAGCAGCTTGAACTGGATCAAACCCCGGCGAGACACCGGGCCGGAAAACAAGAATGTCACCTCCGCGGGGGTGAATGTCAGCACCCGGCGCTCCACCCCGAAAATCCAGCCCCATGCCACTGCACCGAGCAAGGCGATCGCCCCTACGAGCTCGACCCAGCGAGTATCGGCGAGCTCGCCGGCGGCTGGAGCCGGACGCTGGGCAACCACCATGAACCACAGGTACGCTATACCAAACAAGAGAGCCGCCACATATCGCGGACTTCGCAGGTGACGGAGCTGCCGAGCGGTTCGATTGTATGCTGTACACCAGGCCAGATATCCGAAGACCCGGATCACGCGTCTGTCGCCTCCTCCTGGCCGATGAGCGCCAGGAATACGTCTTCCAGGCTCCGGGTCCGGAGCCCCGGGCGGCTGGCAATGATCTCGGCCATGGTGCCGAACGCCACCACCCGCCCATGCTGCAGGACAAGCAATCGGGTACAGATCTCCTCTACCAGATGGAGGAGATGTGAGCTTAATATGACTGCCGTACCTCCCGCCGCTCGCCTCATGATGGTCGACTTCATTCGGCGGATGCCGACGGGGTCGAGGCCAGTCAGAGGCTCGTCCAGGAGAAGAGCCTTAGGCTCGTGGAGCAGTCCGCAGGCGATGGCAAGCTTCTGCTTCATACCTCGCGACAGTTCGCCCGGCAATGCGCCGCGTTTGTCGCCCAGATCCATTTCCTCGAGCAGGCCGGGGATTCGTGCGCTAATGCCGGTGACACCATACAGCCGTCCTACGAAGCGGAGATGCTCCTCCACGGTGAGATACTCGAACAGGTGGGGCTCATCCGGAATGAAGGCCAGCTCGGTTTTGGCGCCGACTGGATCCTTAGCCAGGTCATGGCCGGCAATCCGGATCTGCCCACCGCTGGGAATGATGATCCCTGCAATGCTCCGGATAGTTGTCGTCTTCCCAGCCCCGTTCGGGCCGATTAGGCCGAGGACCTCGCCGGCACCTACCCGGAACGACAGCCCCTGGACGGCGGGGAAGTCACCATACAGTTTGTGCAGCCCCTCGACTTCGATCACATGCCTCCCGGAGTCGCCGCTGAAACTTTCCAGATTTTCAGGTCGTCACGTAGGGCGAAACATATCACCCGCTGTACTGGAGGGCGGAATCTCATGAGAAATTACTGGGTGCGCATCGCCCTCGGTGCACTGGTCATCTTCACCGTGGGCATGGTCGCCCGCGCGCTGATAAATCGGGGAATCGGCGGTGTCAGGGGGGTGGTAGAGGGCAGCGGGCCGCTGAGCATCCCGCTGGCGTTCATTCCATTCCGGCTGGGCGGGGACAAATTGGGGACGCTCGAACGGGTCACCTTCGAGCGGACGGCGCCCCAGAGCGTGAGCAGCGTTCGCCTGGAGGTCAAGCTCAGCGACTCTCTGCTTGCCCGGGGCCTCGAGGGGTGTCGCTTGGCAGCCAACCTCGACAGCAAGGACGGCCATCGCAGACTTTCGGAGAGCACGTTCTGGTGTGCCCCTGCCGGCTCCGACACCGCCCTGGTGGAATACGGGCAGGCCGTTTTTCGCCCGGGAGAAGTCAGCGTGCCGCTCTACCTTCCGCAAGATCTCATTGACGAGCTTCAAGACCTCAACTTCGACGGGGATTCGACCCCGATCTCGGAAGCCGAGATCGATTCCCTCGAAGCGAGCACCGAGCTGAGCGTGGACTCGGCCCCGGTGTTGCGCGCTCGGATGGGCGATTCGCTCCGGGCGGAGGGGATGCGCCGGGCGGACTCGGCAAAGGGGGTACCCAGCCGGATGGCGGACTCGACGCGTTCCCGGTAGCTTCGGCGGAATGCTGCTGGTTCTCGACAACTACGACAGCTTCACCTATAACCTGGTTCAGTATGCCGGTGAGCTCGGTGCCGAGCCGGTAGTGTATCGCAATGATTCGCTGACGCCTGAAGAGGCACTTGCCTTGCGGCCGGAAGCTATCATAATCTCGCCCGGTCCCCGCACTCCGCGTGAAGCCGGTATCTCGGTTCCGTTGGTGCAGGCCGCGGCAGGACGAGTCCCTCTCCTCGGTGTCTGTCTCGGCCATCAGGCCATTGGTGAAGCATTCGGCGGTAAGGTGGTGCGCGCCGACCGCCTGATGCACGGTAAGACCGCCGAAGTGGTTCACACCGGGCACGCGTTGTTCCAAAGCATTCCTTCGCCGGTCGAGGTGATGCGCTACCACTCTCTCGTAGTATCTCCGGATGGGTTGCCGGATGAGCTCGAGACAGTGGCGTGGTCGAGCGATCGTGAGCCGGGCCGGGAGATCATGGCGCTCTGTCACCGAACCGTCCCCATATACGGCGTACAGTTCCACCCGGAATCGGTGGCGACAATGCACGGCAAGCTCCTGCTCGCCAACTTTCTTTCCCTGGCCGGTATGACCAATCTCAAATCTCCCGTCATGCCTCTCTAAGTCTTTGACCTGCAATCCTCTAGGCCGCTAACTTCTGCCGTCCCACTGGCACGGCACAACTTTTGACTCGGGCCTCCCTCCTTATTAGCTTCCGTGATGCGTGTCCTGGGCGTGATTCCGGCTCGGCTCGGCTCTACCCGCCTCCCCCACAAACCGCTTCAGTCTCTGGCAGGTGAGCCGTTGATCACCCGGGTCGTCCAGCGCGTGCTGGAGCACGACCTGTTAGACGAACTGGTGGTGGCAACCGACTCTCTCCGGGTGGTAGAGGTAGCCGAGCGGTCGGGTGTTCGGGCGGTGCTTACGGACAGTGGGCATCAGACAGGAACCGATCGGGTCGCGGAGGTAGCCTCCGGTGCGGCGTATGCGTCATTTGACATCGTTGTGAACATCCAGGGCGACGAACCGTTTCTGTCGCGCGAGGCCCTCTTTGGAGCCCTGGCTAGGGTCGAGGGGGGTGATGAGGTGGGCACCGCGGCGGCTCCGCTCGATGTGGATCTGGCGGGCGACCCAAACCGGGTTAAGGTCGTTACCGATGCGCGAGGCCGGGCTCTGTATTTCTCCCGGTCTATTATCCCCTATCGGCGGGATTCCGATAGTTCCAGCGAAGGGTTGTACTGGCAGCACCTCGGCATCTACTCGTTCACCCGGGTGGCGCTTGCCCGCTGGATCAGTCTCCCGCCTAGTGCAGCCGAGCGGGCCGAGAGTTTGGAACAGCTCAGGGCTTTGCACAATGGAATGACCATCGGCGTCGCGCGCCTGGAGCAGCCGGTGCTGCCCGGTATTGACACGGAGGACGATCTCCGGCGTGCGGAAGCCCACTGGCATGCTTTCCAAGGGCAGGTCTGATGACCACGAGTCCGAACGCTACCAAATACATCTTCGTCACCGGCGGCGTGGTGTCCTCTCTAGGAAAGGGCATCGCCGCCGCGTCTCTTGGTAGGCTGCTCGTCGAGCGTGGGCTGAGCGTGACGATGCAGAAGTTCGACCCCTATATCAATGTCGACCCGGGAACGATGTCGCCGTTTCAGCACGGTGAGGTATTCGTTACCGACGACGGAGCGGAGACCGACCTTGACCTGGGGCACTACGAACGGTTCATCGACCGCTCGCTGTCCAGACAGAACAACATTACCACAGGCCGCATATACCAGGCGGTGATCAACAAGGAACGGCGAGGCGAGTACCTGGGCTCCACTGTCCAGGTGATTCCGCACATTACCGATGAGATCAAGGGGGCAATTCGAAGGACGGCTCCGGGTCACGACATCGTCATCACCGAGATCGGCGGAACTGTGGGCGACATCGAATCGCTGCCGTTTCTCGAAGCCATCCGCCAGTTCCGACAGGAGGTGGGCCGGGACAATGTGCTTTTCATCCATCTCACTCTGGTGCCCTACATTGCGGCCGCGGGAGAGCTGAAGACCAAACCCACTCAGCATTCGGTACGGGAGCTCATGCAGATCGGAATTCAGCCGGACATCCTGATCTGCCGGAGCGAGCAGCCTTTGGCGCCTGAGATCAAGCGGAAGATCGCGCTGTTCTGCAATGTGGATTTTGGCTGCGTCATCGAAAGTCCTGACGTGAAGTCAATCTACGAGATTCCCGTCCGCTTCTTCGAGCAGGGGCTCGATCGGGAGGTGTGTCAGCGGCTGCGGCTGGAGACGAAGGAACCCGATCTCGAGCCGTGGAGAATGATGACCGAGCGCATACTGCACCCGGCGCACCACGTGCGCATAGCCGTAGTCGGGAAGTACACCACTCTCCAGGACGCCTACAAATCGGTCCAGGAAGCCCTTATCCACGGCGGGATCCCGACCGAGGCCAGGGTGGAGATCGAGTGGCTTGCCAGCGATCAGTTCACCGACCGGGCGGCCGCAAAGGGCCTGCTCGGCAGCTGCGACGGGCTGCTCATCCCGGGTGGCTTCGGTGAACGTGGTATCGGTGGAATGGTCGAGGCGGTGCGCTGGGCGCGGGAGAACGATCTGCCATTCTTTGGCATCTGTCTCGGCCTCCAGGTCGCCATCATCGAGTTCGCCCGAAACGTGTGCCACCTTCCCGATACCAACAGCACTGAGTTCGAGCCCAACTGCGAGACCCCGGTCATTTCGCTCATGCAATCGCAGCGCGACGTGTCCGACCTCGGAGGTACCATGCGGCTCGGCGCCTACACCGCGAGGCTTCGGCCCGGTTCGCGGGTAGCCCAGGCATATGGAGCGGGCGAAATCAGCGAGCGGCACCGGCACCGGTGGGAGGTGAGCAACGCCTACCGAGACGTTCTAGCGGAGTTTGGCCTGCGGCTCTCTGGTCAGTCACCGGACGGCGGGCTGGTGGAGGTGATTGAATTACCGGACCATTCCTGGTTCGTCGGGTGCCAGTTCCATCCGGAGCTCAAATCGCGGCCCACACGTCCTCACCCTCTGTTTGTCGGTTTCATCGCGGCCGCCATGCGCCGCCGCGCCGCCGCACCCGCACGTGCGGCAGCCGAGGAGCTGGCCGAGAGCTCGCGCTGATGAGCTGGTCATTTTCGCGTGCACCATTCCTGATCGCCGGGCCCTGCGTCATCGAGGGGGGAGATCTACTGTCCCGTGTTGCCGATACGCTTGCTGGTATCGAGCGCGATCTGGGAATCCCGGTCTGCCTGAAGGCCAGTTTCGACAAGGCCAACCGTTCCCGGCTGGGGGCCAGTCGCGGCCCCGGACTGGACGAGGGTCTCCGAGCGCTGGAGCGGGCCAAGGTCTCCAGTGGACTGCCGGTACTTACTGATATCCATGAGGTCCAGCATGCCGCACCGGTTGCTCAGGTAGTCGACGTGCTCCAGATACCAGCCTTTCTCTGCCGCCAGACCGACCTACTGATCGCCGCCGGGCGGACGGGCAACCCCGTAAACATCAAGAAGGGCCAGTGGATACAGGCGGACGCCATGCGAGGGGCCGTGGAAAAGGTGCGCAGCGCCGGTGCCGCCGAGGTCGCCGTAACTGAACGTGGCACTTTCTTCGGCTATGGAGATCTGGTGGTGGATATGCGCAACTTTGCCCGCTTGCGGCAAGCCACCCGCGCGCCGGTGATTTTCGACGCCACGCATTCGGTGCAGCAGCCCGGGCTCGGCGAGGGGGGAGCCAGCGGGGGTCAGCGCGAGTTCATCCCGCCACTGCTTGCCGCGGCCGCTGCCGCAGGTGCCGATGGGTTTTTCATTGAGACCCACCCCGATCCAGGGACGGCACTCAGTGACGCCGCCACTCAATGGCCACTCGACGGGATGGCGGAGCTGGTGGCGCAAACGCTCGAGATCTGGGGCCGGGCCCGAGTATGAACACCCTCAGCACCGCAGCCGCTCGTAGAATCCGGTTGATCGGCCTGGACGTGGATGGGGTGCTGACTGACAACGGAGTCTTCATTGGACCGGTGGCGGGTGAGCGGGTTGAGCTCAAGCGCTTCGACATTCAGGATGGGCTGGGACTCATTCTCCTCCGGACCGCGGGGCTTCCGGTTGTGTGGCTGAGTGGCAGGGCATCCGAGGCTACGGCACTCCGGGCGGCGGAGCTGAAAGTGGAAGAGCTGCTCCAGGTCCCTGGGCCCGGCAAGGCCGCTGCATTCGCCGAGGTGTTGAAACGCCGTGGCATCGAATGGTCTGATGCTGCCTTCGTCGGAGACGACCTCGCTGATCTGCCGGTACTTCGAAAGGTTGGGCTCCCCATCGCAGTCGCGAATGCGGTGCCTGACGTCAAAGCTGTTGCGACACATGTCACGCGCGCTGGCGGTGGTCACGGTGCGGTCCGCGAGATCGTCGAAACCATTCTCCGCGCGCGCGGCGACTGGGGCGAAATACTCGCGCGCTACTTTGGGGAGCAGACCGCGGGTGCGGCTTGACTTTTCGGCAGTGATCGAGGTGGGGCGCCCGCTGCTGGAGCCCGAGGGCGCGGAGGTCCCGCGTCCCGTTGTGCAAATGCGCCGTCTTCTAATAGTACTTTCTTCGGTGGCGGCGTTGGCGTGCGAGGACTCTGGTGTGAGGCCAACCACGACCGTGCAGGCCACTGACAGCGCCGACCAGGTGTTGGAGGGCTTCTCCCACTACGTGACAAACGACGGGGTACGGCGCAGCCGAGTGGAAGCCGACACGGCTTTCTATTACGAGCCTACTCAGGTAACCGAACTGCGTAAGCTCAAGGTGGTGTTCTTCGATCTCAAGGGCGAGGAAGGCTCCACGCTCACGGCTCGAGGGGGGACCTATCGTTGGCAGGACGGCTCCATGCAAGCCACCGGGAATGTCCTGGTAGTAGCGCCCGATGGCCGCCGGCTCAGCACCGAGTCATTGCGTTATGACAACGCCACCAACCAGATCATGACGGATCAGCAGTTCTCATTCGACCGCGGTGCCGAGCATCTGGAGGGAAACAGCTTCCGCTCGGATCCGGATTTCAGGAACGTCGTGACGGACCGTCCTCGAGGAGTTTCGGGTGAGGGTCTGCTGTTGCCGGGTCAATGAGGCGGGTAAGCGGGTACGCGGGTACGCGGGTACGCTCTCGGTGGACCAGGGCGCTGCGGCGTGCCCTTGCTTACCCACTTACCCGCTTACCCGCTTACCCGCTCGGACTGGCCCTCCTCGCTCTCATGACGCAGGTAGCGGCTGCGCACGGCCAGTCCGATCGGTGCGTTTTCCAGATTGACAACGTCGATCGTCAGGGCAGCGTGAACGAGACACCCGCCGGCACCAACTATTTCGCCGGGGGCAACGTTCGGCTCAGCTGCCGGGGCCAGCAACTCACCATGCAGAGTGACAGCGTGGCGGCCTATGGCGGCGATGTTGTCCAGTTCATAGGTAATGTGAAATACCGCGACTCCACCCTCACAATGGATGCCGACCGGGGCACCTACTACAAGAAGGGCGAGAAGTGGGAGGCCCGCGGACGCGTCACCACCAGAAACATCAGGAACGGCTCGACCCTTACCGGGCCCGCGCTCGACTATTTCCGGGTGGTGAAGGGTGTCCGGGACACGCTGGAGATGTTTTCGACCGGACGCCCCCGCATTGAGTACACAGCTGCGGCTCCCGGTGCCAGGCCGGGTGAGCCGTACATCATCGTCGCCGACCGGGTTCGGCTTAAGGGCAACGACCGGCTATGGGGTGGCGGCAAGGTCACGATCGACCGCAGCGATTTTGCCGCCAAGGGAGACTCGCTCCGGCTGGACACCGGCAAGGGAAGCGATGGCACCCTCATCGGCGGGAATCCCGTGATGCGCGGCTTGGGCCGTGACAGCTTTAACCTGTCTGGCCGACGGCTCGATCTGAAGCTCGACCAGCGGGAGCTCACGTACGTGCTCGCCAGGGGCAACGGCCACGCGGTGAGTAGAGAGTGGGACCTGGTGGCTGACACGATCGGACTCGATTTGAACAACAGAAAGCTGGAGCAGACGCTGGCCTGGGGCGATTCTATCCGCCCCTATGCAACCTCGCCGGCCTACGCCATGCGTGCCGATTCCTTGGCGCTCGATACCCCGGCCCAGCGACTCAAGGAGGTGCGCGGTTTCGGCGCCGCCTGGCTGGGAGGCACCGTCGAGGCGGCCAGCAAGCAACGCGACTGGATTCGAGGAGATAGCGTGGTCGCCAGCTTCGTCCAGCGGGATTCGGCGGGCACCGCCCGTGCCGCCCTGAGCCGCATCGTGGCGCGGAAGGGGGCCCAGTCGTACCACATCGAGGCAAATGCCAGGCATCCGGATAGGCCGTCAATTAACTACGCCCGGGGTGACGTTATCGTCATGACGATGAGCCCGGCCGGGCAGGGTGGCGTCGACCGGGTGGACATCCGGGGCCAGGTGGATGGTATCCAGCTGGAAGCGGCGGACGCCCCGGCCCGGCCGGACTCGAGCGCGACGCAAGCCGATTCGCTGCCGGGAACGGACGAAGGCGGATGACCGCGCCAGAGTGGGTCGCCGCGCTCGGCGATCGCGATCCCTCGGTGCCGATTGGACTGGCAGCGATTGTCCAGGCCGTGGGCCCGACTGAAACCATCGCGTTCGCCGACCTGGTGCACAGCTACCGCGAGGCTTACCTGGCCTGCTACCAGCCCACCGGAGATGCGGACCAGGAAGTCTCCGGCGATGAGGTGCGGCACCACCTGAATGGTTCCGTGCTGCCACGGCTGGCAACCGAGGGTTGGATTCTCGATACCAGCGCAGGCTACTGGCAGACGGTGCGGCCGCGGGTGGCGTGGTGGGGCCCAACGGTGGAAGAGCGGCAAACGGTTTACGAGGCGTTGCTCGGCTCGGCCCGGCGTGCCGTGCGGCGGGCCAAGACCTATCCCAGAAATGGCGCCCAGACCAGCCTGCTGGAAGGACTCGACCTGAGCAAGAGCTTCAAGGGTCGGCGGGTGGTAGACGACGTGACTGTGCGGGTGGAGCAAGGTGAGATCGTCGGCCTTTTGGGACCAAATGGCGCGGGAAAGACAACGACCTTCTACCTTATTACGGGACTTATCCGCCCCGACCAGGGCCGCGTGCGGCTGGATGGAGTTGAGCTTACCGACGCGCCGATGTACCAACGGGCCCGAAATGGCATCGGCTACCTGGCCCAGGAGCCCTCGGTCTTCCGCAAGATGACAGTCGAGGAGAACATTTTAGCCATTCTGGAGACGCGGGGGCTGAGCCGGGACGAACGCTATAGCCGTCTGGACCGCATGCTGGACGAGCTCTCGATCAAGCATCTCCGCAAAAGCAAGGCATATACCCTGAGTGGCGGCGAGCGGCGGCGGCTCGAGATAACCCGGGCCCTGGTGTCGGACCCCAAGTTCATGTTGCTGGACGAGCCATTTGCCGGCGTCGATCCGATCGCTGTGCACGACATCCAAACCATCGTCGCCGGCTTGAGGCATCGTGGCATCGGCGTGCTGATTACGGATCACAACGTGGAGCAGACTCTCGACATCGTAGATCGGGCCTACATCATCTTCGAAGGAAAAGTTCAGGCCGCAGGCACCGTGCGTGATCTGGTCTACGACGACCGGGTTGCCCAGCTTTACCTGGGGCCGACGCTCACGGCGCGTCTCCGCGCCCGACTCGAGGCGGCTGCATGAGAACCGGCCTGTCACAGCATACCAGCATGCGCCAGGAGCTGAGGGTCAATCCCCGGCTCTATCAGGCCATGGACATGCTGTACATGCCTATGATGGACCTCCAGCAACACCTGAAGCAGGAACTGCTGGCCAATCCGTTCCTCGAGCTGTTGGAGCCGGAAGAGGAGGCGCAGCCGGAACCGGCAACCGCTAAAGAGGAGAAGGAGCAGAAAGACAAGCAGGACGAGGTGGACTGGGAGGAGATACTTCTTAACGGCTTCGAGGTGGGCGGCACTCGGGAGCAATACGAGCAGCTGGAGTACACCGAGCCCGTCACGGTCGAGTCCCGCAACCTCATCGATCATCTGCGGGACCAGCTCCAGATGCTCGTCTTAACGCCGCGCCAACTGCTGCTCGCCGAGGAGTTCCTGGGCAATGTCAACGAGGAGGGATACCTCGCGGCGCCGCTCGAGGACATTCTCAACTCGGTGAATCTGCTCCTCTCGGGGCACGTAAGAGTTAGCGGAGAAGACGGAGATGGCGGAGAAGATGGAGGGCTTGAGACTTTCGAGATCCCGTCGGCAGCCGGCGGCTCAGCCAACGCATCTGCTCCGTCCTCTTCGTCCTCTCCCCCCTTTTACACCCTTCAGGAAGCCGAGGAGATGCTCACGGTCATCCAGCGCCTGGATCCCTCGGGCACTGGTGCCCGGGACTTGCGCGAGTGCCTCCTGATTCAGCTGGTGGAGCTGGCGGACACCTCGTCTCTAACCTATCGCCTCGTAGCCGAGGCATTTCCCGATCTGATCGCCCATCGATGGAACGACCTTGCCAAGCGGTTCGGGGTCGAACCTGGCGCGGTACAGACCGCAGCCGATCAGCTCTCCCGGCTTGACCCCAAGCCCGGTCTCAAGTATTCGCAGCAGAGCGATGGCTACATCATTCCGGATCTCATCGTTGATAAGATCGGGACTCGCTATCATGTATTTCTCAACGACACAGGCATGCCTCGGCTGCGGTTGAGCCGTTCCTATCAGGAGATCGCGCGCGACAAGAAAAAGATGACGCCCGAGAACCGCGAGTTCATCGCCTCGAAGATGAACAGCGCCAACTGGATGATCCAGGCCATCGAGCAGCGCCGCCAGACCATGCTCAAGGTCATGAATTTCATCGTCGATCGGCAACGCGACTTCTTTGAAAAGGGCATCGAGTATCTAAAGCCTCTTACCCTCCGCGAAGTCGCGGAGGTCATCAACATGCATGAGTCCACCGTGAGCCGGGTGACGAACGAGAAGTTCGTGCAGACCCCTCGCGGTGTTCTCCCGCTCAAGTTCTTCTTTTCCAGCGCGCTCTCCACCGCATCGGGGGAAGATGCGAGCGCCCGCTCCATCCGCGCCAAGCTGGAGAAAATGGTGGGCGAGGAGAACAGCGCCAAGCCGCTCACCGACCAGCAGATTGTTCATCTCTTTCAGGAGCAGGGAATCCAGATCGCCCGCCGTACGGTCGCCAAGTACCGCGATCAGCTGGGCATCCTTCCGGCGCGCATGCGGAAGCGGGTATGACCATCGTTCCGGTCGAGACGCTGGATGTGAGCGTGCTCGTCCCGGCTAAGGACGAGGCGGCAAACCTTCCCGAGCTCTTGCAGCGCTGCGAGGCGGCGCTTGCGCCCGCTGGCTTCTCATTCGAGGTGATCATCGTCAACGATGGCTCTCGCGACGGCAGCGATGGGGTGCTTCGGGAGCTGGAGCTGCGATACTCTTTTCTCCGAGTAATCAATCATCGCCGGCAGCGTGGAATCGCGGATAGCCTCAGATCCGCGGGTGAAGTTGCTAGGGGCGACGTCTTTGTCTTCTATCCGGCTGATCTGCAGTACCTGCCCGAGGACATCCCCGGCCTGGTGGCGCCGATTCTGGACGGCCGTGCCGATATCGTCACCGGAACCAAACAGGGCAGATACGAGAAGGCTTTCGTCTCCCGGATCTACAACAGCCTTTGTCGATGGCTCTTTGGGGTCCGGGTAACCGATCTTAATTCAGTCAAGGCCTACCGGCGCGAGGTAATGCTGGGCGTGCCGCTCCGGCCCGATTGGCATCGCTACATGGTGGTCATAGCCGCCGCCGACGGTTACCGGCTCACCTCGCTGCCGGTTCCGCTCTACCCCCGCAGGGCGGGAATCTCCAAGTTCAACTGGAGGCGGATACCCGTTGGACTCTTTGACCTGATATCGGTCTGGTTCCAGCTGCGGTTCGGGCGGAAGCCGATGCTTTTCTTCGGGGTCGGTGGCGCCATCGTCTTCGTCATCGGCTTTCTGGCCGGGATCGCTGCGCTGGTCCTCCGCTTTGCCTACGGTATTGGTCTCCGGCCGCTCCTCAATCTCGTTGAGATGATGGTTATCAGCGGCATAGTCCTCTTCGGATTCGGCTTTCTGGGTGAGATAATCGCCGGAATGCGCGAGGAAACCCGGGAGATCGGCCGAGGTCTCGCGCGGCTCGAGAAGCCCGACGTCCGGGATTGACCGGTGCGGGTCGTCCTCCTGACCCACGATTACCTCCGCAGGCCTGGCGATCTCTCCGGCGCCCCGCTCAGCACGCTTGCGTCAGCCCTCAAACGCCGCGGGATCTCGGTTCGCGTTGTTACTCCGAGCGGTGAGGGCGGCGAGATCGAGGTGGACGGAGTTCCGGTTGCAAGAGTTCGCGTCGGCAGATCGGTTCGCGACCGGCTCTCGAGCGATCATAAAGTTGCCGCAGCCCTGAGAAGTCCCGTCGGGTGGCTGGCGCTCCGCCGGCTCCGGCGTGCGATGAGGGCGGTGCTCCGAGATGAGATCGCGGCCGGCGCCGACGTTCTGCACGCGCACTCCTGGCTGCCGGCCGGACTGGCAGCTCCCTCCGGCGTTCCCTTGGTGGTAACGGTTTACGGAGCCGACGGCTCCCTGCTTCAACGGTCACGCGTTGCCCGATCGCTCGCACGTCCCCTGCTCCAGCGGGCGTCTATCGTCACTGCGGTTTCGAGGGAGGTGGGCAACTGGGTTCAGGCTGCGGTGGGCCGCTTCGTGGACACTCCGTACATTCACCCGATGCCGGCCGACACCCGCGGGTATCCCTGGACCCGAGGTGGCGGCGGTGCGGTAGTCATCTCCCGGCTGGCACCATCGAAGCGGGTCGATCTGGCGCTCGATACGGTGGCACTACTCGCTTCCAGCGGCCACGGCTTTCCCCTCACCATCGTCGGAGATGGACCCGAGCGTGGAGCTCTGGAGCAGCGTGCGTCGCGCCTGGGGATCTCATCGCTGGTTCGATTTGTGGGGGCCACCTCAGGAGCGGAGGCGCGAACATATCTCGAGCGCGCCGATGTCATGCTCTTTACCGCCCGGGAAGATGGTGTAGCACTTGCCACCATAGAGGCGCTAGCCTGTGGCGTGCCGGTAGTGGCAAGCTGGGACAGCGGCGCCGCGGTGAGTATCGTGCCGGAGTCAGGCCCGGGCCGGCTTACCCTGCCATCGCCCGAGGCACTGGCTGACAGCGTGCTGGACCTCCAGGGCGACCCCGATCGTCTGGCCATGGGGCGCCTCGTCGGCGAGTCCTGGCGCGCACGCCTGGCACCGGACCATGTCGCCGGGCTGTGCGAGGGATGGTATCGAAATGCCCTCGCCAGGTAAGCGCCTCCGTATCCTGACGGTTACCCACAACTACCCCCGCTTTTCCGGCGACCCTGCCGGCGCCTTCGTGGCCCGGCTGGCACAGGGCGCGGCAGCCCGGGGACATCAGCTCGAGGTCATCGCGCCCCATGCGCCGGGTACTGCTGGGGAAGAGCAGGTTGCGGGACTTCGGATCCGCCGCTTCCGGTACGGTCCTGAAGCGCTTGAGCGGGTTGCATATACCGGCAACCTCCACGGTAGGACATTACGCTCTCCCTTGGCCGCGCTCGCCTTCCCGGGTTTTCTCCTGGCCTTCGCTCGCGCGGTCCACACCGCGACGCTCCGGTTCGCGCCTGACGTGGTTCATGCCCACTGGTGGCTGCCGGCGGGATGGTTCGTCAGTCGTGAGCCGGCACCGTACCTTATAACCTGTCACGGCTCGGACGTCCGCTTGCTGGAGCGGTCGAGTCTCATGCGAAGGATTGCCCTGCCCGCATTCCGGCGCGCAGCTCGAATTACTACGGTCTCGAAATTTCTGGCGGACGACCTTCGCAGGCTGCTACCCGCCCTCGGTACCGAGATCCAGGTAATGCCGATGCCATTGGACGTTGCGGCGTTCAGTCAGGGTGCCCGAACACCAAAGCAGCAACCGCCTCGCATCCTCTACGCCGGCAACCTGGTGCCGAGCAAGGGAGTGGATGTACTGCTCAGAGCGACGGCGGAGCTCGGGCGCAGAGGCGTAGCCTGCGAGCTCAAGATCCTGGGCGAGGGTCCGCTCAGATCGAAGCTCGAAGTCCTGGCGCGTTCGCTCGGTATCTCCAGCCGTGTCACCTGGGCGCCGTTCGTTTCCCAGCCTCGAATGGCCGCGGAATACGGCGCGAGTATGGTCACCGTCTTGCCCAGCCGCGGTAACGCCGAAGGGCTCGGCCTGACCCTGGTGGAGGCTATTCTGGCGGGCGCGGCGGTCGTGGGAACCGCCGCGGGCGGCATACCAGAGGTCGTGATCCATGAGCGAACCGGACTCATTGCCCGAGACGGCGATCCGGATGACCTCGCAGACCAGATCCAGCGTCTGCTCACCGACGTTTCTCTCCGCGAACGGCTGGCGCTGGAAGGGCGGGAGCATGCCCTCCGCACCTATTCCCCCGATGCCGCCATAGCCAGCTTCCTGGAAGTGTACGATGCCGTCGCTGACCATAAGCCGCGGCGTTGAACCGCCGGAGGACTGGCGTGCCTTTGCCGTAGCGCATGGCACGTTCTATCATCGCCCGGAATGGGCCCAATGCCTGGCCGACATTTACCGGCTCCGGCTCGATTACTACTCGGCGACCACAGGCGGCGGACTGTGCGGTATCCTCGCGGTAGCCGAAATCCCGCCGCTGATTGGACCCCGAAGGTTCGTCAGCCTGCCATTCAGCTATGCATCCGGTCCACTGGCTAACGATGCTGCCACCGCTGCCGCCCTGTCCCAAGCGGTGGTGGACCGGGCCCGAGAGCGCGGTGTCTCCCGGGTCGAGCTTAAATCCAGAGGGGAATACCCGCCCGCTCCGGAATTTCAGCGCGCCTCTCGTTATGCAACCTATGAAATTCCAACCGACGGCGGGGAACCTTTCGTCTGGCGGCAGCTGCATGCCGGCAGCACCCAGCGCAGCATCAAGAAAGGCCGGAAATCCGGTCTTGTAATTCGCCGCGGAGAGTCTACCAGCGATTGGCTCATCATGGCCGAGCTGGAGGAGCGCACCGCGCACGGGCACGGCCTGCCGGCGCCGCCGCGGCGGTTTTTCATCGAGGGGTGCCGCCGGCTGCAGGCAGCGGGCCTGGCCGACTTATATCTCGCGCTCCCGAGCAGCGGGGCTCCAGCGGCCGCCATTACCACCTGGAAAGGTGCCCGGTCATGGATCTACGCCTTTGGCGCTTCCGATCCGGCGCAGCTCGAGCATCGGCCAAACCACCTCTTGCTATGGGCTGCAATCCAGGATGCTATCGCGGCCGGCTGCCGCTTCGACATGGGTCGCGCGGCGCCAGAGCAGGAAGGCCTCGTCGAGTTCAAGCGGCGCTGGGGTGGACAGGCCTTACCGCTGGCCTATGATTACTGGCCCGCGCCCGCTGGTCTGAACCTCGCTCCGCGTAACCGCGGCCCGATGGCCACGGCCGCCGCGCTCTGGTCCCACCTGCCGGCCAGCGTCGCGCGTCTTGGCTCGGGCCTCTACCGCTACCTGGGATAACTCGTGAGCTTCGCGTGGCGCCTTCGAAAGAAACTCTTGAAGCGCTGGGCTCGGAACGCTTTCTTCCCGGCCTGGCGCGTAAGCTTGCTCCGGTCGTGTGGCTTCACGATCGGACGTGAGGTCTACATAGCGGACGACCTGCTCATCGTAGAAGAGCTGGAAGAGCGGGGGAATATCACCATCGGTAACCGGGTAAGCATCGCTCCGCGCGTCACCCTGGTAACCTCCTCCCACCCGAACCACTCTCGCATCCGCGGTTTTGCACCTCTCTCGCGTGGACCTATCGTAATCGAAGATGACGCGTGGCTCGGCTCCGGCTGTGTGGTGCTGCCCGGAGTTCGCATCGGGCGAGGGGCGGTGATAGGAGCCAACAGCGTGGTGCTTTCCGACGTGCCCTCGCTCCATGTCGTAGCAGGACAACCCGCCCGGACGGTTCGTGAGCTCGTGCCCGATGCGGGGTGGCCATGATCCGGATAGAGGTGCCGGGAAACCGACTGGAGCCCGCAGAGCGATTCGGTCTCGATGTTCTGATCGATCTCTCGCGCCTGCTGGTTGCGGAGCAAGCCGAAGTCGACGTGGTCCGCATCACCGTGCTGGAACATGCTTCATCCGGCAGTCCGGTGGCTGATCTGGCGCCGGGTGCAGCGCTTCATCGCGCAAGTGGAGAGGTAGGTATTACCATCGCTGCGTTAGCCGCGGTTGCCGAAGTTGCGGGTGGCGCCGTCGAGCAGCGGTCCCTGGCCGCCGACCGGCATGGCCGGGTGCCGGCAGGGGAAAATCCGCTCGTAGCGGCGGGCCGGAGCCGCGAACCGCTGGTTTCGGTGCTCGCGGCGGAGTTGCGCCGTGCGGCGGTCGCGGTTGCCGGGCGGCGGCCGGTGCGACTGTTGGTGCCATGGCCCGACAACCGCCGGTGGGCGGTGGTAATCACGCACGATCTCGATGTGGTGGAGTGGTGGGGCTTCCTGCCGCTGCTCCGCATGGCGGAGCTCGGAAGGAAGGGAGCTTGGCGGCTCAGTGCTCGCGTAGCACGGGCGGCCCGCCGCAGCATCGGCCGCGATCCGATCAGCAAAGGTGTTAACGGCGTGCTTCAGATCGAAGCCCACCATGGGATCCCCGCCACCTGGTTTGTCATATGCGCCCAGCCCTCGCTCCGATCCATGGTGTCCGGAGACTGCACCTACCATCCCGATGCGCCCGCGACTCACCGGATACTCTCGGCGGTGACCCGCGCGGGCCACGAGATCGGCCTCCACGGCAGCTTCGAAACCGGAGGAGATGCTGTGCGCATGGCGTCTCAACGCCGCTGGCTCGGCCGCCTGGTGGAGAAGCCAATCGAAGGTGTGCGGCAGCATTTTCTTCGGATGCGCCC
Organism: Gemmatimonadales bacterium; assembly: GCA_013813435.1. Lineage (GTDB taxonomy): Bacteria > Gemmatimonadota > Gemmatimonadetes > Gemmatimonadales > GWC2-71-9 > CAVVWJ01. Next base: position 29,077 of record JACCRS010000151.1, on the reverse strand, counting down.
TGGCTCCACCCAGCGCGCCATGGTCGAGGCGGGCTTCGATTACGATGCCACCTATGGGTTCCCTGATCGAAACGGTTTCCGCTTGGGGGTAGCCGATGTGGTGCCCGCGTGGGACGCAGCGCGCCAGGTCATACTGCCGCTCGACCTCCTGCCCCTGGTGTGGATGGACCGTGCCCTGAGTAAATATGCCGGGATAGAGGAGGCCCCCCTTTGGGTGCAGGATGGAATCGAGCTCTCGCGCCAGTGCAGGGCGGTGGAGGGTGCCTGGGTGGGCCTGTGGCATCCTAACCTTACAGAGGCGCTGGGATTCCCCGGGGCGGAGCCCGCCTTTGTGTCCCTGCTGGAGACGCTGGCGCACGACCGGCCATATTTTGCTTCGGCAAAAAAGGTGGTCGAATGGCGCCGGTTTCGCCGCTCGGTGCGGGCCGCGAGAGTCACGGCCGACGGGCAAGTTCTGCTGACGGCCTTGCCCGGCGACCACCCCTCCGCCATAGAAGATGCATCAGGCAACGCAGTACCAGCGCAGGCGCACCGGGATCGGTCCAATGGTGCAGCGTAGAATCTGGCGCGCCTTTCAGTTCGTCGCGGGTGCGCTGCTTGTGGGGGTCGCCGTCCGGTCTTTGGCCCTCAATTGGCAGAGCCTGCGGGCGCAGCCGATCGAATGGCAACTCTCGCCCCAATGGATAGCCGCCAGCGTGCTCGTGGTCTTCGCCAGCTATGCGATGCTGATCGAGGCGTGGCGCCGGGTGGTGCTCAGCATGGGAGAGCCGCTCCCCTTCATGACGGCGACGCGCATCTGGTTTCTGGCCAGCCTGGGCAAGTACGTGCCGGGAAAAGTGTGGGCTGTCGCCGGTGCCGCGGTGCTAGCCCAGCGTTCCGGGGTCGATCCAGCGGTGGCCGTGGCAGGCGCGTTAGTACTTCAGGTACTGGCCCTCGCAAGCGGTGCCGCAGTTATCTCCCTGACCGCGCGCGACGCCTTTCAGACAGTGGGGCAGGGGGCCGAGCCCATCGCGGGGGTGGTTATTGTCCTGTCCCTTCTCGGCGTTGCGACCCTCACCTCACAGCCGGCGCTCGACCGCATCGGACGCCTGCTTCCGAGCTCGTGGCCCACCCTCCGCGCCATCGCTCCCACCATGGTAGCGGTAGCGTTTGTCGCCAATGTAATAGCATGGTGCGGGTATGGGTTGGCGCTGCTGCTGCTCGCCCGCGGACTGCTGCCCGGTGTTGCCCTGAATCTGCCTCAGGCGGTGGGAGTGTTCACCTGCTCGTACCTCGCAGGCTTTCTTGCCTTGTTCGCGCCGGGCGGTCTCGGCCCCAGGGAATCGGTCTTTCTCCTTCTGCTTGCCGGTGATATAGGACTCAAACCAGCAGCCGCGCTGGCGATCGCAAGCCGGCTCCTGCTCACCGCAACCGAAGTGCTACCCGCCATCCCCCTTCTGTTTCGGCGTGACGCGCCGAACCCCCCCTCGGTTCGAGAGGCCTGAGTGGAGCAGCCGCAGCCGTCCGAGCTGGACCAGATCCCTCGATGGGTTCCGTTTGTGGTAATGGGTGCCCTTACCCTGATCTTGTTTCGCGAGTACCTCGTGAGCGGTGAGGGCACGATGCTCCTGGGTCAGGACACCATCGCGGCCGGCGTCATGTTCCGCAAGTTCTTCGTCGAGCACATCCGCGCACTTGGCCGTCTGCCGCTCTGGAATCCGTACCTCTTCGGCGGAGTGCCCACCGTCGAAGCCGGCAGCGGCGACATTCTTTATCCGGCTTCGATACTGCACTTCCTGCTGCCCCTGACCGCTGCCCTGGCGTGGAAGCTGATTCTGCACGTCTACCTCGCCGGGGTATTCATGTACCTCGCCGCTCGCGCTTTCGGTACCAGACGCATGGTGGCGCTCTTCGCCGGCTCGGCGTATCTGCTCTCCGCCAATCTAGTGAGCCTTGTTTGGGGCGGGCAGGACGGCAAGATGTACGTCACCGCCTTGTTTCCGGCCGCACTCTGGCTGCTGGTGACAGCGCTGGGACGTCATTCCTGGGTGCGGTTTCTCTGGCTCGGGGTGGTTGCGGGGCTGATGGTGGTGGCTCATCCACAGCTCGCGTATTACGCCTATATCACGCTGGCGGTTTACGCCCTGGCTACGCTATGGAATGGACGACGCCAGGGAGGTGCTTTTCTGGCCCACGGGCTCGCCGGTGGCATGGTCGCTGTAGTAACGGCCGCAGGCATTGCAGCGGTAGTGCTGCTGCCGATGTATCGATATCTCCGAGAAGACTCTCCCCGGGCCGGCCCAGGACGTGGGTTCGAGTACTCGGCCAGCTGGTCGCTGCATGCGGAGGAGGCGGTATCCCTGTTCGTCCCTGAGTTTTCCGGAACCGACGTGCAATCGCAGACGTATTGGGGGAAGAACCCGTTCAAGCACAACTCCGAGTACGGGGGCGCGCTGGTGCTGGTGTTGGGCGTTGCCGCGTTGGCTGGGCTGAAAGGAGATCGAAGACGCTGGGGCCTGGCCACGCTCGCCGCGGTGGCACTGCTGTACGCCCTCGGCTCGGGCACACCCGCGTTCCGACTGCTTTACTCGGTCGTGCCTGGCCTCAAGAATTTCCGGGCGCCGAGCTTGGCCACATATCTGGCCATCGTTGCCTTGACCCTCCTCGCGGCCCTGCTGATTGAGCGAGCCCTGGCCGAGGGCGATATCCGGGCCCGCCGCGCCATGTCAGCCGGTCTCGCCACTGGTGCGGGGACCGCTTTGCTGATCGCGGTGTTGACGTTGGCCTCCGGCACAGGCCTCTATGCGATCTGGAGCTCCATCTTCGGCGGTGCCGATGGGGGTGACAGGGCGGTTGCGTTCGCCGCCAACGTTCCGAGGCTGGCTGCGGGTGCCCTGATCGTGGCACTGATCTGCGCGGCGGCCTGGGCCGCCGTGTATCTCTGGGGCCGCGGTACGCTCCGGACGACACACGTCGTCATCATCTTCACGGTGCTCACCGCGCTGGACCTGATGCGGGTCGACCACCGCTACATTCAGATTGTCCGCTACGAAGAGTTCTTCCCTCAGGATCAAGGAATAGAGGCACTGCGAGCCCGCCTGGTTCCAGGAGAGCGTGTGCTCAGCGTGGGTGGCGTCTACCCCGAAGGATTTCTGGCGAGCTACGGAGTTCCCGAGGTGTTTGGCTATCATGGCAACCAACTGCGTTGGTACAACGACCTCACCCGTTACACCTCTCGGCAGTCTGCCCGCACCACCACCGAGCTAGAGCAGTACTGGGTTGGGTTTCTCAGCAGTGCCGCATTGCGCGCCCTGGCCGCCCGCTACGTTCTCCTGCCGGGGCAGGTGGAGCTTCCGGGGTTCCGTCTATTGGGCTCGGATGAGCGGGTGGCGGTGTACGCCAACGACGCGGCGCTGCCAGGCGTTGCTGTCGTACCCGAAGTTCAGGTGGAGCCCGATTCGGCACGCAGGATATCGAGTCTCTGGTCGCCGACCTTCGATCCTGGCAAGGTCACCATTGTGGAAGAGCCCGTTCTGGCCCTGGGCCAGGCGGGCGGCACCGGCACGGCAACCATCGAAGGCAACGGTGACGATACGCTAGCCGTACGGGTACGCGTCACCGGCCCGGCACTGCTGCACGTAAGCCGCTCTTACCACCCGTCCTGGAAGGCGGAGATAGATGGAGTTCCAGCGCCCGTGCTTCGGGCTAACCACGCTCTCATGGCAGTGCCTCTGACGCGAAGCGGGGAACATCGGGTGGTGATGCGGTATCGTCCCGCGATCGTGCGTCTTGCGGCCACGCTCACCCTGCTTACCTGGGGAGCCGTCATCCTGGTGACCCTGCTCGGAGGTGTCCTGTACCTCCGCCGCCCTCGTGGCTGAGCGACTTCTCGTGGTAGTGCCCACCTACAACGAGCGGGTCAACCTTCCGCTCGTGGTGCCCGCTATCCTGCAACAGGACCCCCGGCTGGAAGTTCTTGTGGTGGACGACAATTCGCCGGACGGCACTGGTCACCTGGCCGACGAACTGGCGGCGTCGACGCAACGCGTGCATGTGCTGCACCGTCCCGCGAAGTCAGGGTTGGGAAAGGCGTATCTGGCTGGGTTCCGCTGGGCCCTGGAGCGTAGGTACGACCTCATTTTCGAGATGGATGCGGACTTTTCGCACGATCCCAAATTTCTGGGCGACTTCATGCGCGCGGCCAACGATGCCGATCTGGTCATCGGCTCCCGCTATCGGACCGGCGTGAACGTGATCAATTGGCCAATCTCCCGGCTCTTGCTCTCGATCGGCGCAAATCAGTACGCCCGCTGGATTACCGGACTGCCGCTGGAGGATTCGACCGGCGGTTTCAAGTGCTTTCGTCGGGAGGTGCTCGAGGCCATCGATTTCGAGAAGGTGCGCTCCAACGGCTACTCCTTCCAGATCGAGATGAGCTTTCGGGCGTGGAAGAAGGGCTACCGCCTGATGGAGATCCCCATCGTGTTTACCGACCGGGTCGAGGGGCAGAGCAAGATGAACAAACGCATCGTGCGGGAGGCCATCTGGATGGTCTGGTGGCTACGTCTTCAATCCCTCATGGGCCGGATCTGAGAGGAACCCTGTTCTACAAGATGACCGGCTCGGGCAACGATTTTGTGGTGCTCGATGGCCGCGCCACAACCCCGGAGCGTTGGGCTCCTTCCCGGGTGCGGGCCATCTGCGACCGCCGCAATGGGATTGGGGCCGATGGTCTGGTAATCCTCACGCCAGGGACGCCCGGAGCCGTCCGCATGTCGTACTGGAACTCTGACGGATCCCACGGTGCCATGTGCGGCAATGCCGCGCTTTGTAGCGGGCGGCTTTCGGTCGAGCTGGAAATGGTACCACCGGGCGAGTTCTCCTTGCTCACCGATGCCGGGCTGGTGCGGGTAATCTCCCTGGCACATGCTGACTTGGCGGAGATCAATCTCCCCGACGTAGAACTGCCTCGAGAACCCCCCGGCCTCGAGCCGAGTACGGGGGAATACTGGCTATCGCTCGGCGCAGTCGGGGTGCCTCATCTGGTGGTCCGGGTGGACGACATCGAGTCCATTGATGTCTTGGGTCGAGGCCGATTTCTGCGGTCCCACCCTGGGGCAGGACCGGTCGGTGCTAACGTGAACTTCGTCTGCCCTCAGCCTGATCCGCCCGGTCCTTGGCTCATCCGAACCTTCGAACGCGGTGTGGAAGGCGAAACGTTGGCCTGCGGAACCGGAACAGTAGCAGCGGCTTTGGCACTAGCGGCCCGCGGGGAGGGCACTCTTCCGATGTCGTTCCGCAGCAGGGGGGGGCCAGAGTTGCGCGTCAGAGCCGAGCTGGAAGGGTCACGCGCTACTGAAATTTGGCTGGGTGGTGAAGGGCGGCTGCTTTTCCGTGGAGTGTGGGAGGGGAAGGCGGCGGAGAAGTGAGGAACGTCCAACTCCTGCGTTACCAATAGCTTATAGCCAGATTGGGGAAGAATTCCACAGTTCTCCACAGTTTTCCCCAACCCTACTTAACATAATCTATCTTATACGTCGTTTTTCCAATGTCATCAAAAAAACCGCCAATCAGGCCCAGCTACATCTTTCCATCGGTAAGCTCGGCCAGGCGCACCTTGGCTTCGGTCACGCTGGGCGACTTGGGATACTTCTCCAGCAATGTCCTATAGGCGCGGGCGGCCTCCTCGGCCCTCCCTCCGTGGCGAAACGCCCTCCCGGCATCCACCAGGTATTTCGCCTTCAGGTACTCCACCTCGGCCGCGTTGGAGGCCTCCGTGTAGGTATTCCCGGCCTCGACCCAGCGCTTCGAGTTCTCCAGGGCGGCAGCCAACAACCCGGAAGCCGGAGTTCGGTACTGCTCCGAGGGTTTGCCGTTGAGGAACTCCCGAAGTCCCACCGCCGCGAGCTCACTCTGCCCATTGATCATACGCACCTGGTTCAGCGTTATGACCGCTTCGCTTGCCGCGTCGGTGCCCTTGTAGGCAGCGATGAGCTTTTGCAGCTCACTCGAAGCCAGTGGAAGGTTCCCTGCCTCCGCGGCGACGCGAGCTTGATTGAGACTGCGCGCCGCGAACTCCTCCTTGCGCCTTCCGCTCGCCACCACAAACCAGACTGCCAGCGCGCTGAGCGCGAGGATGACCAGGCCGGCAGCAATGTACCGCTGGCGGTTGTGGTGCCAAGGAATAGAGGCTGGTGCGGCAGCTGGCTGGGTCCGGGTCGCTTCCACCGTTGTTGCCATCACGTTCTTTGCCTGAGGTTGATGGACGCTCGAAGCTTTGCTTCAGCGTTCTATGATAATACGGCGGACGGCGATACTGAACTGAAACTGCCGTCGCGGACGTCTTCGGGAGTGCCCCCGGCGTGACTCGAACACGCGGCCAACAGTTTAGGAAACTGCTGCTCTATCCATCTGAGCTACGGGGGCTAAACGTAAGTGCTTGGCAGGTCAGGTTCTACTAAAGCGGCTTCAACTAGCTTCTCACCTATCGATCTAATGCGTTCATACGGCCGGCCGGAAAGGTGCCACATTCGCAGCCGCGTAGGCAAGCCTGCCTTTTAGATCGTCACCAAAGCGCGCCATAGGGCCCCTGAGAGCCGCTCACCTCCCGCCAGTCCTCCGATCTCAAGTAGAAAGCTCCATCCTACCAGCTCCCCACCCAGGGTCAGCGTGAGCTGCCCCGCCGCCCGGGCCGTGCCGCCGGTCGCTAACACATCGTCGACTACCAGGACCCGGCTTCCCCGGGGCCAGGAATCCCGATGGGCCTCCAGGGAATCGCTTCCGTACTCGAGATCGTAGGATTCGGTCGCCCGCTCCCAGGGCAACTTGCCGGGCTTCCTCGCGGGAACGAAGCCGGCGCCCAGCGCTATTGCGGCCGCCCCCCCCAGGATGAAGCCTCGGGCTTCGATTCCCAACACGTGGGTTACATCGCGGCCGCGAAATGGGCGTATCATTTCGGCAACCACGTCTGCCAGTAGCTGCCCATCGCGGAGCACCGGAGTGATGTCCTGGAAGAGGATCCCGGCTTTTGGGTAATCCGGAATGGCGCGAAGGCACTCCCGCACCCGTTTCGCCACTGAGGTCATTCAGGCTGGGAATCTGGGGTGAAATCGGGATCAGAGCACATCAAAGCTCTTTCCGGTTGGAATCCTGCCCGCTTCGAGAGATTGCTCGACCCGCTCAACCTGAGCGTTGGCAGGGCCGGCTTGTAGCAGGCGCTCCAGTTCCGGGAGCGATTCCTCCCGCCCGTCCGCCACCACTTCCACGCTTCCATCCGGAAGGTTTCGAGCATACCCCCGAAATCCGAGTGCTTTTGCGTGCCGGGCGACGAACCAGCGAAATCCCACCCCCTGTACCGTCCCGAAAACCACGAACCGCCTGGTCACGCGGGTCGGCTCCGCCGGGCGCGCAAGGCTTCGACCGCAATTGGCAGTACTGAGATTGCGATGATCGCAAGGATCACGATCGTGAAGTTCTCCCGGACCACAGGGATGTTGCCGAAGAAGTAACCGCCCAGAACGAAGAGCCCCACCCAGAGCACGGCACCGACAACGTTGTAGGTGATGAACTTCCCATAACTCATGGCCCCGACCCCGGCAACGAACGGAGCGAAAGTTCGGATGATCGGAACGAACCGCGCCAGAATTATCGTTTTCCCCCCGTGTTTTTCGTAGAAGGCGTGAGTTCGGTCGAGATACTCCTTCCGCAAGAAACGCATGTCTCCCCTGAACGCCCGGGGTCCAATGTACGAGCCGATCCAGTAGTTCACGGTGTCGCCGATGATGGCAGCCACGATCAACAGGACTACGACGATCCACAGGTCCAGTGCGCCAAGCGCCGCGAACGTGCCGGCTGCGAAGAGCAGCGAATCGCCCGGCAGAAACGGTGTGATGACGAGTCCCGTTTCGCAGAAAACAATTAAGAACAGGATTAGATGAGTCCAGGTTCCATACTGTGAGATCAACTGTCCCAGGTGCTGGTCCAGGTGCAGAAAGAGGTCGACGATGCTGTGGAGCAGATCCATGCGTAGTCTCCGTAGGCTCTATTCTTGGCGAAAGCCGAACTCGCCGACCAGGGGCACGAACCGGACATCGGCGATGGTGCTGGTCCGGACGCCGTCAGCAAGGCGCTCTACGAGCGTCAGGACCTGTGATGATCGATCGCCCAGAGGGATGACCATCCGCCCCCCAGGCGCCAACTGGTCAACCAGAGGTGCCGGCACCTCTGGCGAGGCCGCGGAGACCAGGATAGCGTCGTATGGAGCGAAGGGACGCCACCCCAGAGAGCCATCACCTACCAGCACCGTGACGTTCCGAATCCCAGCCGTCGCAAGGGCGGTGCGGGCACTTTGAGCTAGACCAGCCACCCGCTCTACGCTGAACACCATGCTGGCTACCAGCGAAAGCAAGGCGGTCTGATAACCTGAACCGGTGCCGATCTCGAGTACCTTCTCCTGGCCCGTCAGACCAATGAGCTCCAGATAACGCGCCTGCACATACGGCTGCGAGATCGTCTGCCCGCTGCCGATGGGCAGTGCCGCGTCGTCGTACGCGCGGTGCCGGACGCTCTCCGGCACAAAAAGGTGCCGCGGCACCATCTGGATGGCTCGCAGCACCGAAAGGTCTCTCACTCCCTTGCTTTGGAGGGTTTCGACCAGCCGGGTGCGATAGCCGCCGTAGCTGTCCCCCTCCCCTACCCCTCCAGCGACCATCCCCGCACCGTTTCCAGCAGAGAGTAGTTGGTCAGATCCATATGCAGCGGCGTAACCGACACGAATCCTTCGGCGACCGCAAGATGATCGGAGTTCTCTCCGCCGGTCCAGGTGATGGTCCCCCCACCGATCCAGAAGATCTCCCGTCCCCAGGGATCTTTCATCCTCGTCAGCGACTCGGAGAAGAAACGGCTGCCGAGCTTGGTTACCTGAATTCCCTTGACCTCTGAGGCGGGGACCCTCGGAAGATTTATGTTGAGCAGCATCTGCTCCGGAAAGTCGCGTACCCGCGTGACGCGCTGAACCAGCTCAAGTAACAGCGCCCGGTATGTCGCCATGGTCTCGGGCTGATTGCCGGCGAAGGATATAGCAATCCCCGGAACTCCGAGGGTTACTGCCTCCATGGCCGCCGCAACCGTTCCGGAGTAGAGCACGTCCTCACCCATATTGGGACCGTGATTCACGCCAGAGAACACAAAGTCCGGGCGCTCGGGCATTAGTGCCTGAATTGCAAGCATGGCACAATCGGTGGGTGTGCCGTCGATCTGCCAGCCGCCGTCGGGCCGGCGCATCGGCCGGAGCGGGCGATGCAGCGTGAGCGAGTGTGAGGTGCCGCTCTGCTCTCGATCCGGGGCCACTACCGTAACGTTGCCAACCTCCCGGCACACGTCAGCCAGAAGCGCGATACCGGGAGCGAGTACGCCATCGTCATTGCTGACCAATATGTTCATAGCGGGGCGGCGAGACAGCGCGGCGGGTCGGCTGACACCTACGGCGTTGGTTCAGGTGGTGTACTGTTCCTGCCCTGCCGCCCCGTTGCCCCACTGTGCCTTTGCCCCATCTTCCCGTCCAGGATTCCCAGCACCTCCTCCACCGTCGTCCGGATCTCCTGAGCCAGCTCGGCCTCGAACGCCCGCCGAGCCGAGACCTTGAGCTCTCCAGTGCGCCGATAGTGGTCGATTCTCTGGCGAGCTCCATCGATGGTGAACTTCTCGGTGTAGAGAAGGTGCTTCACCAGCATGATCAGCTCGACCTCCCGGCCCTTGTACACCCTGTTTCCGGAGCGATTCTTAGCGGGGTTCAGAAACCGGAACTGGCTTTCCCAATATCGCAGAACGTGAGGTTTGAGGTCGGTAAGCGAGCAGACTTCACCAATCGAATAGAATTCCTGTACTACTGGCCGGGTGCTGGTCATCTCCACTGCTCCGACTTGAGTTCCCGTGCCATGAGCTCGGCTATTCCCTCGCGAACAGGTTTTCCCCTGAACAGAACTTCACAGACTTTCTCGATGATGGGAAGCTCCACGCCCATCTGAACCCCCAGGGCGGTACCAGCCTTGGATGTGTTAGCCCCCTCGGCGACACTCCGGTGAGCTGCACGGTACATCTCGAGTGTCTGCCCCTCAGCCACCGCCATCCCTAGCGAGCGGTTGCGGCTGAGGCTCCCGGTTGTGGTTAGGATGAGATCCCCCATACCGGCAAGGCCGGCGAAGGTGAGAGGGCTAGCGCCTAAAGCCATGCCCAAACGGGTGATCTCGGCCAGCCCGCGAGTGATCAGCGCGGCGCGAGGATTGTGACCCATGCCGAGGCCCTCCAGAATCCCTGCGGCTATGGCAATGACGTTCTTGAGCGCGCCGGCGAGCTCTACCCCAACCACGTCGTCGTGCCAATAGACCCGAAAGCGGGGGGTGGCGAAGATCCGCTGGGCTTCCCGGGCCGTTGCTTCGTCTCGTGACGCGGCCACGACCAGCGTAGGCTGCCCTTGGCACACCTCGGCCGCAAAGCTGGGCCCGGAGAGCGCGGCGAATCGAAGTTCCGGCAAACACTCCTGGAACACCCCCGACATCAGAGCGAGGGTGTCGGTCTCGATTCCCTTCGTGGCGCTAACCACGAGGGCCCCCTGTCTTACGTGACCCTTCAGCCCTCGGACTACCGATCGAACCGCGTGGCTGGGTGCCGCCGATACAATTACGGTTGCATCTGCTACCGCTTCTCGCGCGTCTCCATAGGCCCGGAGTCCGGGGGAGAGCGAGATACCTGGAAGGAACATCGTGTTCTCGTGCCGCCGGTTGATCGTCTCCACTGCCTCGGGCTCGAATGCCCAGAGACGCACCGTGTCGCCTTTGATGGCAAGGAGGTTGGCCAGCGTGGTACCCCAGCTCCCGGCCCCGAGAACCGCGATGAGTGTCATGGGTGCGGCGTGCTTGCTGCCCTGCGCCCAAAACGGTTCTCGGTTCCTTTGAGCAACCGCTGGATGTTGTGCCGGTGGAGGACGATGACACCGGCGGCTATCGCCGCCGCTATCCAGAGCAGCGCCGGGCTGCTCGAATCTTCCAGAGCGTAGACCGAGATTGGGAGCACCGCCGCCGCGGTAATGCTGCCGAGTGACACATAACCGGTAAGTCGGACCAGCGCTGCCCAGACCAGGGCCGACACCGCCAATGCAACCGGCGCCAGACCCAGCATCACACCAGCGGCCGTGGCGACCCCCTTCCCGCCCTTCAGTCGCACGAACACCGAGAACACATGGCCGACGATCGCCGCCACTCCGCAGGCCAGTGCGAACAGCTGCGAGTCCGATACTTGTCGGGCAAACAGGACGACGGGAACGAAGCCTTTCGCGATATCGACAGCAGCGGCTGGAACTGCATACCTCCAGCCCAGTACGCGATAGAGGTTGGTGGCGCCTAGATTGCCGCTGCCGTGCTGGCGGAGATCGATCCCCGCAAAAAGACGACTGAGCAGATAGCTCGTCGGTATGGCCCCGATGAAGTAGGAGGCAAGAAGCCAGGGCACTTCTAGCGGCATTAGCGTCGAGATCCTCGTCGGGTGAACTTGAGTCGCAACGGAGATCCGGTGAAGGGCCACGCCTCCCGAAAACCATGCGCCAGATAGCGCTGGTATGACTCGGGTACCTCGTCGGGACGGTTGCTGACAATCGCCAGAGTCGGTGGGGCGGTGGCGATCTGAGAGGCGTAGAGCAGCTTCACCTCCTCGCCCGGTTTCTGGGGTGGCGCATTCCGCTCTACCAGCGACGCGAGCACCTTGTTGACTTCGGCGGTCGGTACCCGCTGCTCCCGGCCCTCAGCCACCTGGACAATCAGATCAAGAACTTTCCGCACCCGCTGCCCCGTCAATGCGCTGACGTACAGGAACGGCACATAGCGAAGGAAGGGCGCCTTCGCGATAATCGCTTCCTGACCCTGTCGGGCGGTGTTGGCATCTTTCTCCTCCACCAGGTCCCACTTGTTCACCAGGACTATCAAGCCGGCACCCTCATCCCAGGCCCGGCTGGCGATGCGGAGATCCTGATTGTGTAGCCCTACCGCAGCATCCACCACCAGGACCGCAACATGGGCTCGCTCAATGGCCCGCTCCGTCCGCAGGCTGGAGTAGAACTCCAAATCATCCTCTACTTTAGCTCGACGGCGTAAGCCAGCGGTGTCAATGAAGTTGAGGGTTTCTCCCTCAAACCGCAAGATCGAATCTATCGCATCGCGTGTGGTCCCTGCCTGGGAGGCCACGACATGGCGCTCCTCACCCAGGAGGCGGTTGACGATGGACGACTTTCCTACATTAGGACGCCCGACGACCGCCACGTTGATCATCTCTTCGGCTTCAGCGGGGTCGAACGGCGGGAGCCGCTCGACTACGGCATCAAGTAGATCGCCGCTTCCCTTCCCGATCGCCGCGCTCACGCCGGCCGGGTCTCCGAAGCCCAGGGTATAGAACGCGTACTGCTCGGTACTCTGCTCCAGGTTGTCCAGCTTGTTGACCGCCAGAAGCACCGGGCGCCCGGCCTTCCGAAGCCGCTCCGCGATGGCGCGATCTACCGGATTCACTCCCTCCCGGCCGTCAACCACGAAGAGCACCACATCGGACTCGTCGAGCGCGAACTCTACTTGCGTCCGGATAGCTCGGTCCATGGAGTCGTCCGAATCCGGCAAGAGCCCACCGGTATCCACCACCCAGAAATGGCGGCCCTGCCATTCGGCATCACCGAAGTGCCGGTCGCGAGTGGTACCTGGCTGGTCGGAGACGATCGCTGGGCGTCCGCCAAGAATGCGGTTAAAGAGGGTGGACTTTCCGACGTTCGGGCGCCCCACGATGGCTACGGTGGGCTTACTCATGCCGTTACGGGAACCCGAAGCACGTCCGTGAAGTCGTGTGAGAGTCGGACCTGGACCGGCAGTGACTGGATCAGACTATCAAAGCTCGTGCTGTCGATAAAGAGATCATCATCGTTCACTGACTCACCTGGAAGCAACGCCAGGTCGAGGTCGCCGCGCCCCATCAGCACCTGCTGTATCGCCACACCCGGTAAAAGCCCGGCAGTAGTGACGGTGGGCCCGAACAATGTATTCACTACTGGAATGAGCTCGAGCTCAGCCCCCGTAGCCTTGGCCAGCGGGCCGAGCACCATGGGCATGAGCTGCGCCATGGCGGTTCCGGTAACGATCCCGATTCGCTTGCCCTGCCAACCATGCGCGCTCGACAACGTCTGGATTCGCTGCTGAAGCCAGCGCACCGAGCCGACGCCGTTCTCCACCTGATCGAAGCCGTCATAGATCTCGGGCCCGGGCAGCTCGACACCGGCCCGGACGTAGAGCTCATCGGCGCCGAATGCCCAGTGAAGTCCCCGCTGTGCCAGGGCGACGTCTGCCCGCTCCTCGATCATCTCTATGGCTGCTCGGCATTCACCAGCGGTAGGCTCGCGCACCAGATGATGCTTGGAGTACTCGGTCAGGCCCACCGGAACCACAGAGCAGCCGAGGATCGAGGGGCCGAACTCGTAGAGATCGGTTAGGGTTTGACGCAGCACCGGGCCGTCGTTCACCCCAGGGGACATGACAATCTGGGTCTGAAACTCGATGCCGTGCTCGGCAAACTCTCGGAGCTGCGGTATGACGTCCGGCGCCGTGGGATTTCGCAGAAGATATCGTCGCACTGCTGGATCAGTCGCGTGAACCGACACGTAGAGTGGAGAGAGCCGATACTCTATGATGCGCTGAACGTCGTGTGGCTTCAGGTTTGTCAGGGTGGCGAAATTGCCATAGCGGAACGAGAGCCGATAGTCGTCATCACGGATGTAGAGGACGTCGCGCAACCCGTCGGGTAGTCCATCCACGAAGCAGAAGTCGCAGCGATTGGCACAGCGCCGTATCCGGGCCGGTTCCAACGACACCCCTATCGACTCGGCCAACGGCCGCTCGATCTCGAACTCGATTTCCTCGCCGCCGGGCTGCCGCACGTGAAGGACGAACTCCTCCTCGGCGGTCAGGAACTCCCAGTCGAGAAAGTCCTCCAGCTGCCGCCCGTTCACCGAAATGAGCTCGGTACCTTCCTGAAGGCCGAGTTCAGCTGCAATCGAATCGGGATATACCGCGGTAACTCGAATCATCCATCACCACTCGAATCGCACTAAGGCAATCGGCCCTGAGAAGCCCGACAGGATGTTACGACCCAGAAGCTAAATTAAGGACTAGGAGCCACTTCCCGCCACACGAGAAGAAACGCGCGAGTTGTGCTCTGCCGGTATGTTCTTAATACTTATTGAAGCTCGACTACGCCAACCGCAGGTCAGGGACCGAGGAGATCGCAATGGGCATCAAACTGAAGCGGTTGGAGGATCAGGTTGTGGTCATCACCGGCGGCACCAGCGGGATCGGGCTCGCCACCGCCAAGCGGGCTGCAAAGCGTGGTGCCCGTGTGGTGCTTTGCTCCCGCAACGAGTCGGAGCTCCGGGAAACGGTGTCTGCTATCGGGGAGAGTGGCGGAAAGGCGCGCTCGGTAGTTGCCGACGTCGCCAACCAGGAGGATGTCGAACGCCTGGCAGCCACGGCCATCGAGGAGTTCGGCACCATCGACACCTGGGTCAACAATGCCGGAGTCTCGTTCTACGGTAATTTGACCGAAGTAGCCATCGAAGACATGCGGCGTCTGTTCGAGGTCAACTTCTGGGGCACGGTGTACGGCGCTCGTGCGGCGGTGTCTCGGCTCCGGGGCAGCGGCGGGGCGTTGATCAACATCGGCAGTGTGGTATCCGACCGCGCCATTCCGCTGCAAGGAGCTTATTCGGCATCGAAGCACGCGGTGAAGGGTTTCACCGATGCCTTAAGAATGGAGCTGGAGGAGGAAGGAGCACCGATCTCGATCACGCTCATCAAACCATCGACCATCGACACGCCGTATTTCCAGCACGCTAAGAACTACATGGCCGTTGAGCCCAAGCCCCCTGCCCCGGTTTACGCCCCCGAAGTCGTGGCAAACGCGGTCCTCCGCGCCGCTGAACACCCGGTTCGCGACATCACCGTAGGCGGGGGCGGACGCCTGCTCACCGCTCTGGGTGGTGCTCTGCCCCGGCTGACCGACTACTACATGGAGCGGGCGATGTTCGACTCACAGCGCTCGGATGTGCCGGCGGGAGAACGAGCCGACAACTTGTACGTCCACGCGCCCGAAGAGGGAATGGAGAGCGGGAACTATAGCGGCCACGTGATGCAGTCGAGCGCATACACCCGGGCGGCGCTTTCGCCAGGGAAGGCTTTGCTCGCGGCCGGTCTGGGGCTCGCCGTCTTCGCCGGAATCAGATCCCTGGCAGCATCCGACGATTAACTCTTATGACCCAACTCTTGCGCTCAGGGCCTCAGCGTACCTGTACGATCTTCCCCGCTGACGGCACCCCGTTCCGGTTGAGAACGAAGAGTAGATAGTGCCCCGGAGGAGCCTGCCTCGCAGCTGAGGGAGCTGTCACTTCCACGTTCCCGCCGTTGATCGCAAAGGTCAAGGTATTCGCTCTTGCGCTCGCATCATACGCGTGAGTCACCGATCCTAAACGGATCCAGCGTACGCCGGTTATCTGGGCCGCATTGGGTGTGACAACCGAGAACGTCTGTCCATAGCCGACGCTGGCGGGAGCCGACGTAATGGTCGGACGTGCGCCTTTGAACAGGTACGGTGGTGAGAAGATCTCGTGGTTCCGCTCGGGCGGAACCACAGCCAGATCGGCCATCGCGTCACCACTGGAGCCGTGCAGAACGGTTCCGTCGGGCAGCAGCAGAGAGACGGAGTGGTAGATCCGCATTTTGCTGTTGGCGGCGAGGGTGGTCCACTGGCCGGTACTTGGATTCCAGAGCTCTGCCTCCTTGACGGCCAACCCAGTACTGATGTTGACAAACCCGCCACCTCTGGTGCCACCAGTCGCAAGCACCTGCCCATCGGGCAGGATTGTCGCGTTCATATGGCGCCGCGGGAACGCCATAGGGCTGGTGAACTGCCATGTGGGAGATGAGCCGTTCAGATCGATCGTCTCCGCGGTAGCGGTCGGAGTGTCCGTCTTGCTGTCTGGCGACTGTCGCCACGTCCTGTGCCCTCCACCACCGACGACGAGAATCTTCCCTACGTCATACATGACCGCGGAGCCATATTCCCGGTTGAAGGCATACTTGTGGGTCGGGCCTGCGGTCCAGACGCCGCGGCCACCAGCGCCAGTGGCGTCTACATCGAACCAACGCGACTGGACCCGCTCCCCGGCGTAGAAGATCAGCCCATTCTTGGGATCGACGAAGTTCCGCGGGTAGTACGGAATCTCCACATTGCTGGCCCCGGGGAGCTGGCTCCAACCACCGTTATCCCAGAGTTCAGGGATCTTGACCACGGCGTTGTTTTCGTCACGCCCTCCCATGGTCAGCGCCCGGCCATCCTCCAGTACTGTCACCGTGGGGTACCAGCGAGCGTACGCCATGCTGGGCCCCGCCGTCACCGCGCCTTCCGGCGAGAAAAAGGTCGTCGTGGCGGTGCCGCGGTCATCCTGCAGGTGACCACCCGAAACCAGCAGCCGGCCATCGGGCATCAGGGTGTGTCCCGCACAGAAGAGCATGCTATCAGTCATGACCATCTGAGCGCTGCTCGGTGGTCCGGCGGCCGGATCCCAGATCCGCGGCATTCCCATGGTGTCGGCCGCGTCGGTCTTGCCCCATGCCACGATTTTACCACTCGGCATCAGGCTCATGTGCAGAGGTACGATGTCCCAGCTGACCAGCGGTCCCCACTTACCTTTGGTTGCCTCGACCGGCAGGGCTGACACCGAAACCGGTGAAGAGGTCACGCTTGAGGGTCCGGCTGTGAACTGGAGAGCATTGTCGCCGGTGCCGCGGATACCGAGGTCGGCAAAACTCGCCTGGCCGGTGGGACCGGTGGTAGCTGTGGTGTTCCCCTCCAGGGTACCGCCGCCGGATACGATGCTGGCAGTTACCGCCACCCCACTCACCGGGTTGCCGCTTGCGTCTCGCACAACCACAACCGGCTGAACGACTGGATCGAACACTTCACCATCCAGCGCCGCTACGGGTGGGTTGGCCGTAATCACGATGCCGCCCGCGGCGCCGCTTAGCACGATCGCCGTCGAAAGTGCCGGGTTGGTACCGGGGGCCGTAAACTGCAGGGTGTAACTTCCGGCGTCTCCGGTTATCCGAAGATCGGTGAAAGTTGCTCTGCCGTTGGCGTCGGTGGCGCGGGTCAAGGTGCCGCCGAGTGTTCCAGCGCCGGTGGCAAACGCTGCTGTCACCTGGAGGCCGCTCTGGGCCAGGTCGTTCCCGTCGGCATCCTTCAGTTGAATTACCGGCTGTACCGCAAACGCCACTCCGCTCTGAGCCGCGCTTGAAGGCTGGGTGGTAACAGTGAGGCCCGGACTCTGGTCATCGGTGGCAATTGCCAAAAAGATTATGGGCGAGCCACTGAGGCCGGCAACCGATGCGGTCGTAGTTTGCTCACCAGGCTCGGAACCGAGGACCCGCGTCACTGAGGCGCGGCCGCTCGAGCCAGTCGTTACGGTGGTGGATGAGACGCTTCCCCCGCCCTGGACACTCCAGCTCACGCTGACGTTTTCTACCGGTTCTCCGGTATTGTCGGTGACGAGAACTACCAACGGATTGGAAAGAAGCTGGTTTACGGTTCCGGTCTGTGAGCCTCCACCGGCGTCGGCAATGGTCGTGGCAGGACGCGGACCGATATTGTCGCCGCTGCAGCGGAGGGAACTGGCCGCAAGCAACGCTATCAGAGCCGAGAACCGGAGTGGCTGAAGTCGAGTCATGGTCACCGTGGCGCGCCGGGTTTCCGGTTGCCGATAAGAGGATCAAGGTCGCCTTGGAAGGCCGTCCCATGCACGTCCCGGGCCGTGGGCGCGGCGTAGTAAAGCGACCTAAGTTCTTTGAATGATTTAGCTTGGAATCAAGTCCCAAGCCGGCCGGCGAGGGGTCGTTGCACCTGCGCCACGGGAATCCTAACCCAGCCGTGGCCTTCCTGCCAAACACTGGAGGGCGGAAAGGTCAGTCAACCCGCGGGGGGGACACCTCATACCCATAGCGGAGAAGGTCGTCGCGCAGAAGGGTGGTCAGCACACCCTGCTGCTCGGCACTGAGGTCGGTCCGCCAGCGAGCGGTCATGTCCTTGATCGGCGCGGATCTGACGTGCTGCTCAAAGCTGGCCGATTGGGGGAGCTCGGCGAACTCCGCCGCCCGTCTGCAGGTTTCCAGTGGCTGCTCGCAGAGAGTCTCGTACCTTACTTCCAGAAATCTCCGGGCGTCGATCATCTGGCGAGCGGCCTCCAGAGACCGGGTATGGATTCTCCACTGAAGCCCGGCCAGTACGGCGAACGAGCGATCGCTGGCTTCCCAGGCGGCTTGATCCTCCGGTGACAGCGGACCGTAGCGCCAGCTATACGGCCCGTACCAGCCGCGCCACTGCCAAGAGCTGATGTGCAGCAGCGAGCTGGCAACCGCCCGGCCATCGCGGACGATGTGGATGAACTTGGCGTCGTCGAAGATCTCGTTCAGAAAGCCGATACGTGACCAGCCGGTAAGCTTGACCAGCATGCGGCTGTGTCTCGGGGTCAGCATGGCCTCGATCACTCTGCGCACCTGCTTCCGCACGCGCGGAGTTACATCCGCTCGGACCATATCCCGGCCCGGCTCGGCAAAGCCATAGGCATGCCGATACCAGAAGCCGTAGTTCTCCCCGGGCTTGATTCTATTCCCGAGCATGCCGCGAACCAAAGGATTGCCTACCGCGGTAACCGCCCGGCGATTCCAGGCTGGCTTATCCGGAAATTTCTCGGCAAACCCAGAGAGCCACATGGTGTCCGGATGCCTGGCCAGCAGATTGTGAAACGCCGTCGAGCCGCAGCGTCCGGTGCCAACAATAAAGATCGGCTTAGTGACTTTCATGTCTGTCCATGCGACAGGGCGCTCTCAGGGCTGCGGAAGCGGAAAAAAATGGCTGACAGAGGCGGGACAATGTAACCAAAAGCAGGCACGAGGTGCAGCGAAATGTCCTGGCATCCAGCGCCTGGCTAGGATGCAGATGGGTTTTGCAAGAGCGGGCGACCGGACTCGAACCGGCGACGTCCAGCTTGGGAAGCTGGCATTCTACCACTGAATTACGCCCGCAGGAACGGGGAGGAATGTAAGACGGGAGGGGGGGTAGGTGAAGAGGCGGTTGGTATAGAGGCGGTAAGTAAACAGGCGGTAGGTAAAGCGGCAGTATGCCTCGACCGGCTCGGTCCCACCGCCTCGGCTCCTACCGCCCGGGTTCTTACCGCCCCGGTCCTACCGCCGATGTGGCTACCGCCCTACCGGCGCCTCCAGAAAGCTCCGCAGGTCGGGCTCGCTGATGGCGGGCTCTCCCGGCGCAACGTTGTTCAGCCGGCCTTCGCGCATCCATCCCTCCAGCTCCCCCACCAGCTCGAAGAGGTGATCGAATGAATCCACGATGAATAGCAATGGCTGATATCGGTCGATCTCGAAGTACTGGTTTATCACCCATTCGAGTTGCATTGGATACCGTTGCACATCGGGTGAATCGACCGAGTGCGCGATTTCGCCATAAGAGCTGAGAAGCCCGCTGCCGTATACCTTGAGCTCCGAGCCCTGGCGCATCAGTCCGAACTCGATAGTGAACCAGAAGAATCGCGCCAGTGCTTTGAAGATGCTGGTAACCCGCCGAATCTTTTCCTTCTCATCCTCGATGCCGGCGACGATCTCAGCTGCCGTGTGGGCGCAGTCGCCGAACCGGACGAGCGTGTCCGCGAACGCGCGATCGGTATGCATCGGCACATGGCCGGCGATGTCGTGGAAAATGTCGGGCTCCGGCAGGTAGTCTAGCGTGGCGCCGTCGCGGATGGTAATGGTGGTTGGAAATTCGCGATTCCTGAGAGAATCGAAGAAAAGAAACGATGGAATGTAGCCGCTTACCGGCTTCGCCTTGAAGCCGGTGAGGGGACTGAGGAACCGATTGACGTCTTCCAGCCGTGGCATCCGATTGGGGTCGAGGCACAGGCTATCGATGCCCTGGATGAAGCGCGGGTTGGCATATCGGCGCCAGCGCTCCTCCATCCGGGAAAAGAGCCTCCGCCAGGCATCGTGGTTCGCTTCGGAGTAGAGCTCGTACGGCTGATGTATGTAAAGCCGTCCCTCCGCCTGAGCCTGTTCGATGAACGGCGCTTTGGTCGTGGTGAGGCCGGTGCCAACCGCCGGTACCGCTCGGACTGCCATGACTCCCCCTTTTACTTTTGCTTATATCTCCAGGCTGCGATGCCCTGCCCCTGCGCCTTGACCTCGACAGGGTGCGACTCTCCTGCCTTAAGGCCAGGCACCTGAGCTTCCTGACTGGATAGAACGGCACCCTTGGCATCGAGGAACTCGAATACCAGAACTATGGGCTTGGCGACTAGGGGTTTCCCTTGGGCCGTTTCTCCTTCGCGGCCAGTGGCAGCCCCGGTGATGGTTGCCCCATCTGCTGTCGGAGCAAATTGCGTCACCTTGACTGTGGTCGGCATAGCCAGCAACTGTATCGCGGTCTTGTTCGCCTGAGCTTCCTTCTTCGCCATGCGCTGGCCGTTTGCCAGCAGGCGCACCGCCTCGTCATTCACCGGTTCGATTGCTACCAGTCGAGCGGCGGCTTCGGCTAGCTTAGGACTTTTGAGCCCGACGTAAGCGTTGGCCAGTCCGTATAAAGCGTCACGATTATTCGGCTCGACGGTAAGGACCTTCTCGAACGCGGCTGCCGCCTCGGCATACTTCTTCTCGTTATAAAGCGTCACCGCCGCAGTCATCTGATCACCAGCGGCGCTCGCCGCCGCCGGCTGCCCCGCCGCAGCGGGAGCGGCTCCAACTTCATCTTCGATCACCTTCGCCTTGTCGATCTGCCCCGCAGCCCGGTAGGAGCTTGCCAGCGCACGCTTGACCTCGACGTCCTTCGGAGCCCAGGCTACATATTTCTCCATTACTGGAATCGCCTCCTGGTGCCGGCCGGCCCGTTGAAGCAGGGCACCCCAGTTTCGCGTAGCCGCATTCCGGTCTTCGACCGCATTAGTCTGCTCCGCGATCTGTGATGCCTTCTGGAAGTAGACTATGGCGCTGTCCGCCTGGTTGGCGTTGGCGAAGATGACGCCGGCATTCAGATAGGCCAGCGGCTTGTCTCGGTAGATAGTACTTGCTTCCCGATACAGGGCTAAAGCCGAATCGTCCTTCTCTTCCTTGTTGAATGTGATTCCAGCGTTCACCAACGGCACCCACCCCGCGTAGCGAACATCGCTGATCTCTTTCTTGCAGGCCGGAATCAGGGTCTCCGCTCGGGTCAGAGCGGTGTCTGCGCCGGCAATGTCGCCCTGTTGGAGATAGATCCTGCCGAGATAGTACCAGAGTGCCGGGTTCTTTTCCTGCTGGTTCTGCTCCAGGGCCTCGAGCAGCACTTTCTTACCGTTTGTCAGAGCCCGCGTCCGATTCTCCGGCACCTCGGTCTCGATCCCGGTCTTCAGGTAGGTGGCGCCGCTCTGAACTTTGAAGTGGCCGGTCTTGAGACCGCAGTCAGGGGCGGTGAACTTTGACGGCATCGCCTTGGCAACCCGCTCATTGATAGCCGTCTGAGCCATTGCCGTTCCGGCGCTGAACAGCCCCAGCAAACTCATGGCGGACACGATTGTCGTTCTCACTATTATGACTCCTTGTTCGGGGCCACAGGCCCGGAATTCTCGGCGCTCACCACATGGAGAGCCCGGGATTGCAAGTCCCTTGCCACCTCGTGGGCTGGTCTGCCAGTTCGGCGGGCCAGCGCCATCACGTCATCATATTCCGGCTTCACTCTAGGACCGTCAGGGCCTTCCAGCACCTTCACCCGCACCGCCCCACCCTCAGCGGTCGTGACCTCGACTTCACGCCGAGCCAGGGTTACCCGCTCGGCACTATATCGCCGAACTCCCGCTGTGGTGCTATGACGAAAGAGTGCTTCGGTCACCTTATCGGCTTCAGCCGGAGCCACGGTGATCTCCACTCGAAAGCCGGCCCGGCCTTTCTTCATCTGTGTCCCCCACAGCTGGACGTCGAGCGCTCCTGCCAAAAAGAGCGCCTCACGCATAGGATCGAGGTACTCCGGGCTCAGATCGTCCAGATCGGTGGACACCAGGATCACCTCACCCGCCTCCACTGCAGCTGAAGCCAATATGAGCCGCAGGGCATTGGGATAGTCCTTCGGGTTACGGCCCCCCGCTCCCCAGGCGCCCGCCATGGCCGCCCTCCACCGGGAGGGTGGCGCTCCGGCTGAAAGCACCCGCACCAGCACGGCCCCCGTCGGTGTGGTTGCTTCGCCGGTAACTGGGCCGTTAGGGCCCACCTCAATTCCCTCCAGCAGGATTGTCGTCGCGGGAGCCGGGACTGGTATGACTCCATGGGCAGCGCGGACCCAGCCGGTTCCGATTGCGAGTGGCCGGTTGTAGATGCGGGTGATCCCCAGCTGCTCGAATCCTTCGATGCCGCCCACGATATCGATTAGCGCGTCCACCGCACCGACCTCGTGCAGAGGAACCCGGTCGGCGGGGAGTCCATGTACCCGTCCTTCGGCATCGCCAAGCAGCTGAAACGCACGCACCGCCCTCTCCCGGACCCACCCGGAGAGCTTCGCCCGTTTCACGATGTCGATGAGTTCACCGATATGTCGGTGCGACCCGTGCCGCGGGGGATCGGCTTCCGAGTGGTCAGCATGGGAGTGAAAATGATCGTGCTCGTGGGAGTGCTGGTCCACCGGGCGGGCGGGCTGTTCCCGGCTGCCGTCGGGAAGACACACCTCTACCTTGATCGCCCTTATGCCGCAGCGATCCACCGGAGTGATGCCCACCGTGACTTCGGGAAATCCCAGCCGGGCAGGCAGCGATTGCAGCCATTCCTCGGGAGCTCCCGCCGCCAAGAGTGCGCCCAGCATCATGTCGCCGCTGATGCCGGAGACCGGGTCGAGTATAGCAAAGCGTCCATCGGACATAGACTTAGAATATGGGCGTGTAACCGATCGTTCGGTAGGGCTTTGGGGTCTAACGGGAGGTTGTCCCTATGCCGTCCTAAGATGTTCCAGGATCCGCTCAGCCAGCCGGGTCGAAAAACCTGGCACCGATGCAAGCTCGGCGATCGAGGCCGACCTCACTCCGGCCAGGCTGCCGAAGCGCTCCAGCAGCTGGCGCCGCTTGGTGGGACCAACTCCCGGAATGCTCAAAAGCTCCGAAGTGATGGTGCGGTGGGTGCGGCGCTTGCGGTTATAGGCCAGCCCGAACCGATGCGCCTCGTCACGGGCGCGTTGCAGCAGCCTGAGTGCGGGGCTACGCCTGGGCAGGCGGAGGCTCTCCGATCGCCCGGGGAGAAAAACCTCCTCTTCCCTCTTAGCCAGGCTCACTATCGGGATCTCTACCAAGCCGAGTTGGGCCGCTACCTCGACTGCGGCACTGAGCTGCCCCTTGCCACCGTCGATGACGATCAGGTCGGGCAGCGGCAGTTGCTCGTCCCGGCGCCGGACGAAGTAGCGAGTCAGGACCTCCTGGATGGCGGCGTAGTCGTCCTGCTGGCCGGCTCCCCTGATCTTGAACTTGCGGTACTCACTCTTGCGCGGTCTTCCTCCCTCGAACCACACCAGCGAACCAACGCTGTCCCGCCCCTGGTTATGCGAGATGTCCACGCAGATGAATCTGCGCGGCACAATGCTGAGTCCGAGATCGCGGCCCAGCGCGTAGACCGGGTCCTCGGCTCGCTCTTCGGTCTCGAACGACTCGATCCGCAGGCTCTCGAGCAGGTGCCGTGCGTTTTGATCCGCCAACTCGAGCCAGCGCTGGGCTGTGCCCCGCTGAGGCACCAGCCAATCGGTTGTGGGCAGCAATTCACGCAGCGTGTCCCACTCCGCTGGGGGCATCGGAATCACCAGCCGGCGTACCCTGCCCTCGACAGGCACATAGTAGCGCACCAGGAATGCACTCAACACCGAGCTATGCTCTTCCTCTTCTACACCTTCGAGAAACCGGTGCTCCCGTCCAACTACGCGCCCATCCCGAACCCGCAAGAGTACGCCAACTGCGTCGTCACCATCGCGGGCGTAGCCGATAACGTCTGCATCACCGGTTCCCATCACTTCCACGCTTACCGGTTCATCCAAACGGTCCAGCCAGCGGAGTGCGTCCCTCATCTCCCGGGCGCGCTCGAAGTCGTCCCGGGCGCTTGCCGAAAGCATAGCTTCACGGACTCGCGTCCTCACATCCTGCGTCTTACCCTCGAGGAACTCGACCACGTCTGTGACCATACGCTGGTACTCGGGCAAATCCTGCCAGCCCATGCAGGGAGCTTGGCAGCGTCCGATGTAGAAGTCGAGGCAGGGACGCTCGCGGCGGTCCTCAGGCAACCTGTCCTGACAGCTCCGCACGGTGTATAACCGGCGAATGATCGCGAGGGTCCGCCGCAACTGGCCGACATCGGTATAGGGACCGAAATAGCGGGCGCCGGCAATGTCGCGCTTGCGGGTAACCAGCACCCGGGGAAAGGTTTCGCTGAGGGTCACTGCTATGGACGGGTAACTCTTGTCATCTTTGAGTCGAACGTTGAACCGGGGCCGGTACTCCTTGATAAAGTTGTTCTCGAGAATGAGCGACCCCGCCTCGCTGGGAACGACGATGGTGTCCACGTCGGCGATGAGCCGCTGAAGCAGGCGGTTCCTGGGGCTGTCCGGGAAGTCGGTGGCGAAGTAACTGCGTACTCTGCTGCGAAGCCGCTTGGCTTTTCCGACGTACAGCACCTCTCCATCGCCTCCTCTCCAGATGTACACGCCCGGTCCCTCCGGAAGGGTGTCGAGCTTCCGCTGAAGATCCTCTGAGTTCGGGGGAGTGGTCATGATGGCTCGCGCAGGTGAATTCAGCACTGGAGCAACCTGTGCGCTCCTTCCCTCTCTGTTTGTGAGAAGTCAGACCGTGAGAGTCGGCGCCGGGACGCTTCAGCGCCAGCCGGCTCGGCTCAGGAGCCGCCGGGCGTGGGGCACTCCCAGGGCAGCGGTTATAGCCAGGTAGGCGGCACCGTACATGCCCAGGGAAAATAATGCCACGACCAGGAGATGCTGCCCTTCCACCGCCAGCCGCACCACCCACGCGGCTGCCGCAGCTGCCAAGGCACTGACCCAAAGTTTGGCCAGAAATCTCAGGGGAACACCGGTTGGCCCCAACCGGGAGGCAAGCCCTCGCCGCAACAGATGATACTCGATCCACGCCGCCGCTCCGGATGCCAGGGTAATCCCGGCTGCACCCCATCGCGGTTCTATTCCAAGCTTCAGCGGCAGGTATAGCGCACATAAGTAACCCAGCCCGAGTGTCACGCCCACGCGGACCATGGCGAAGCGGAGCGGAGTTCTCGTGTCCTGCAGCGCGTAATACGTCGAGGCGTAGAGCCGACCCCAGGTCGAGGCCAGAAGGCCGATAGCCGACCCCCCCAGGATCGCCCATACATAAACGGTCATCTCCCGGGTAAAGGCGCCGGTCTGGTAGAGCGCTCCAGCAACCACGTCTCCCAACGCCAGGAAAACAATCGCGGAGGGAATTACCAAAAATGCAATCTGACCCAGAGCGCCTTCCAGCCTGACGCGCAGTTGCGCGGTGCGCTCACTCTCATCACCTGTGATGCTGGACATGGCAGGCAACTCCGCGGCCGACACCGACATACCGAAGAGGCTGACAGGAAGGGTGTAAAGCACCTGGGCGTATGATATGGCCGCGACCGCGCCGGTGGGCAGCAGGCTGGCGATCACTGTGTCGATGTAGGAGCTGATCTGGACCACACCGCGTCCGACGAAGACCGGCAGCGAGTTGCGGACCACCGTGCCGACAGCCTCAGCCCCGTTACGAAGTGACGGGAGCACGCCACCGAGGAGACTGACTACTGCAGGAAGCTGAACACCCAACTGAAGCGCGCTCCCCGCCACTGAGCCCCAGGCGGCAATCTGAGCCAGGCGGTATCCGCCGGCAGCCTCGCCGAAGATGAGCAGCGTGCCGATGATCGCCAGGTTCCAAAAGACCGGCGCCGCATAGGACAGAAAGAAGCGGCCGTGGCTGTTGAGCACCCCCAGACACCACGCGGAGAGAACCAGGAGTCCTGCTCCGGGGAAAAAGATGCGGGCCAACCGGATGGTGGCCTCACGCTTCTCACCATCAAAGCCGGGAGTGAAGATCGTAACCAATGCCGGCGTGACCAGCACACCCACGAGCACCACGGCCGATACTGCCAGGCCTAGTAGGGCGCCAATTGCAGCAGCCACCCGCCGGGCCTGATCTCGATCTTGCTGCAGCAGCCGCACATACACTGGAATGAAAGAGGCGGAGAGGACTCCCTCGCCAAAGAGGTTCTGGAGAAAGTTGGGAAGCTTGAATGCGGCGTTGAAGGCGTCCGCCGAGGCCGATGTGCCGAAGTAGTGGGCGAACACCCGGTTCCGCACCAGACCCAAAATCCGGCTCAGGAAAATGCCCGCGGCGACCATAGCCGCGGGACGTGAGGGCCGGCCAGCCGGCGCTGTCAGGAACTCTGGGGTGGTGGGAGGTTGGGGCGCTGCGACGGGGCTTCCAGCAGCCGCTGCAGGAAAGCGGTCTCATCCTGCAACGCCTGAACACTGCGCATCAGGTCATCGACTTCTGCTTCCAGGAGCTCGACCTTTTTCCCCAGATCGCTAAGTGCTGGAGGAGTCGCCGGGGGACCCTCCAGGCGCCGCGCCAGCGCGCGGCCGATAGGTGAATCGACCACTATCCCCAGGATTGGTATGAGGAGCGCAACCAGCAGGATCAAGGCGATGATCGACATAAAGTCGAGTCTACGATGGGTTGAGGGCGCCCTCAAGGGCCGAAGCGTACCAGGCTTCGATAACCTCAGCGAGCTCCAACAGAATCGAGGGACCATAGCGCGCGAGGAAGGGTGCGACCGTGAGAACCCGTTCCTGCGGCTTGTTGTCGGGACGCACGAAGGTCCGAGCCTTGGCGATCTGGCCCAGTTCGATCTCCTGCCGCCGCTTGAGATGTTGAATCAGCTTCCGCTCGATGTCCTGCACCCCGGACAGAGCCTGATGCTTGCTGCCCTGCACCGGACGGGAGAGTGTCGGGTCGATTTCGGCCGCGCTGGTGCCCAGGGCGTCGTATCCGGACCCAATGGCCGACCTGAGTTCCTCGATCGTACGAACGGTCGCTTCCGACAGCTTGGAGCGAACCAGTCTGGCCTCGAGCGCGCCGGCGGGCTCCAGCAACTCGTCCAGCTCGATGTTGAACTTCTGGAGCACGCGATCGACGCGAGGCTCGACCATGATCCCGGACCATCGTGGCAGCGCCAGCTGCCGAGGAATCCGCATGCGCTCGTAGACCGGTGTCGTCAGCGCCAGGTAGCGCAACTCGCCGGGGCCGGCCAGGTAAGCCACGGTCGGGAGCAGGGCGCTCTCGATTACCGGCCTTAGCAGCACGTTGGGCGACAGGCGCTCCGGTTCCGAGGCGGCGATGCGCTGCAGCGCCGACATGTCGAATCGCTCGCGGGCACGGCGAGTAATGAAACCCCCGTCGTCCATCACTAACCGGTCGCGGCCCTGCCGTCCTTCCAGCATTACCAGCGTTGCGCCGTCCCCGACCGCCACCCCGGGATCGGCCCCCGCCAGGGCCAGCTCGGCGGCCAGGTTTCCGAGATCGCGGTCCAGATCGCGGGCAAGACCCAGAGCTCTGATCAGATGCCGGGCGGCAGAACGCTTCAGTGCCGGATGAGTGCTGTCCAGAATGGCGACGCCCAGAGGCGACAAAAGCTCGGCCAGGGCACCGGCGAAACTCCCCGCCACTGTCGCATCCGGCCGATAGTAACGCTGCAGCCACTCAAGGGTCGAGTCCCGGAATTCCGATGGTTGCAGGTCGGCGGCCAACGCATCCAGGGCGGTCTGCACCTCGGCGCCGAGCGGCTGGCGATACATCGGTGTGAGCGGCGAGTCGGGCATCCGAGGAGGTAGAGAGGCAGTGGCGAGGGTACCTTCGCCGGAAATCCAGCTCGCGTGGCTGGCCTCGGCAAAATCGTGATCGTCGCCCGCAACCCAGAACACGGGCACGACTGGGCGCTGCCACTGACGCTCCAGCACACGGGCCAGGGAGGCTGCGGATAGCGCCTTGTAGAGGGTGTAAAGTGGGCCCGTGAAGAGGCCGGGTTGCTGTCCTGTGGTGACCACGAACGCTCCCGGTTCCTGAAGCCGGGCGAGTACCGAATCCCGTGCGGGCGACGGGACGATAGCATCCACCAATGCAGGGTCGAAGGGTGCTTCGCGCGGGGCGGGAAGCTCCACCACCGGGACCAGAGGCGTCGGCACGAAGCGCAACGTCATCCTACCTGACCTATGAGAATGGTTCGCGAGGAGTGGAGAGTGAAGGGGCCTGCATCGTAGTCGCCGAAGCTGAAACGCACGGTAACGCCCGCTGCCTTCAGCATCTCTGACATCTGCTCGGGCTCGAACAGGCGGACTCGTTCCTGGAAGTGTCGGCCCTCCGCAGCCCGAATGCTCTTGCACACATAACGGCCGTCGGGAGACACCGAACGTGAGACCCGAACCGTTGATCCCGCCAATTCGAGAGTCTCTTCCGGCACCAGCTGGCGCCGCACGGCCTCGGGATTGAGGAAATCGATCACGAACCAGCCGCCCTGCCGCACAGTGCCGATCATTTCACCCAGTGCTGCCGTGTGTTGGCTGTCCTGATCGAAGTAGCCGAAGCTGGTAAAGAGATTCACCGTGAGGTCCATTGAGCCAGGGCGAATGGGCAGCTGGCGCATGTCGGCCCGGACCAGAGGTGCCTTCGTGGCCTGGCGAGCGAGACGGAGCAAGGTCTGCGACAGGTCGAGTCCGGTGCAGCGGGCACCGACAGCTTCAAACGCCCGGGCATGGCGTCCCGCTCCGCAAGCCACATCGAGCACCCGCCAGCCGGCTCGGAAGGGCACAGTTCGGCGGATAAGGTCGACTGCCCGCTCCGCCTCAGTATCGTCGCGGTGAGGATAGAGCCGAAGGTACTCTTCGCCAAACCATTCTTCGAACCATTCGGTCA
>JACCRS010000131.1 GCA_013813435.1 Gemmatimonadales bacterium | reverse complement strand
GAGCTACTAATCGGGATCAAGGATCGGGATGCATTAACCCACGGAGTCATTGCGAGGGCGTTCACGCCCGAAGCAATCCCGCCGCTGAGGAAACCGGATTGCCGCGCGGGCTCCGCCCGCTCGCAATGACTAACCAGAGCCCCCCGGTTACCGCGCCGACGCGCGTCACCGGTCGATGTACGACATCATTCGCTCGTTATACCTCGGCCCCGCTACGGCCTCCGGCGGTAGCGCCGCATCGAGCTGCTCTATGTCGGCAGCGCTGAGCGTCAGGTCGGCCGCGGCAACGTTCTCCTCGAGGTAGCGCCGCCGCTTGGTGCCGGGTATGGGCACGATGTCGTCCCCCTGTTGCAGCAGCCACGCCAGCGCCACCTGCCCGGGCATAGCCCGCCGTTTCTCCGCCAGATCGCGCACCACCGAGGCCGCCCGCATGTTGGCGTCGAAGTGCACGCCCTGAAAGCGCGGATCCCCTCGCCGATAGTCCCCCTCGGGATACTCCTCCGCCCGCTTCGCGGTTCCGGTGAGGAAGCCCCGACCCAGCGGGCTGAACGGCACCAGGCCGATGCCGAGCCGGCGCAGGAGTGGGATAATCTCCTGCTCCAGGTTGCGCTCCCAGAGCGAGTACTCGCTCTGCAACGCTGAGATGGGATGTACCGCATGGGCCCGGCGGATGGTGTCCGCCCCAGCCTCGGAAAGACCGAGGAAGCGGACCTTGCCCTCGCGCACCAGGTCGGCCATGGTGCCGACCACGTCCTCGATCGGCACCTCGGGATCCACCCGGTGCTGATACAGCAGATCGATGTAATCGGTGTCCAGCCGGCGGAGCGATGCTTCGGCTACCGCCTTGATGTGCTCGGGCCGGCTGTTCACTCCGGCGACCTGGTTTTCTTTGAAGCGGAAGCCGAATTTTGTGGCGATGGTGACCCGATCGCGCCGGCCTTTCACCGCCCGGCCCAGCAGCTCCTCGTTGGTGAAAGGCCCATACGCCTCGGCGGTATCGAAGAGGGTGACTCCCAGCTCGATGGCGCGGTGGATGGTGGCGAGCGACTCCCGGTCATCGGGCACGCCGTACGACTGGCTCATCCCCATGCAGCCCAGGCCCAGCGCCGAGACCTCGAGGCCCTGCCGTCCGAGTTTGCGATTGGTCAGCATCTTCTTCTTCCTGATCGCCACATACATGTAATGTGATGCGGAGGGTACCGGCTAGTACAGCCAAAACGCCCCGGGAAATCCTCCCGGGGCGCTGGTTTGTTGAGGTCTGTTGAGTGTGATTGCAGGCTACAGTCTAGGTGCCGGAGTGCGACTTCACCGGTTTCGCACTCTTGGCGAACAGCCCGGCGTACTTCCCGTACCCCTCGGCCTCCAGCTTATCCACCGGAATGAACCGGAGAGCCGCGGAGTTCATGCAGTACCGAAGCCCAGTGGGTGCCGGACCGTCGTCGAACACGTGGCCCAGGTGAGAGTCGGCGTGGGCCGAGCGCACTTCCGTCCGGTCAGCCGCCAGCTGGCTGTCGTTTTTGGTCTGGAGGTTGGTAGGCTCCAACGGCTGGGTGAAGCTGGGCCACCCGGTGCCCGACTCGAACTTATCCAGCGAGCTGAACAGCGGCTCGCCCGATACCACGTCCACGTAGATGCCCGCTTCCTTGTTGTCCCAGTAGGCGTTCTGGTACGGCCGCTCGGTGCCCTCGTGCTGGGTCACGGTGTACTGCTCCGGGCTGAGCCGGCTCTTGAGCTCGGCCTCGCTGGGCTTCTTGAAGGTCACTGGGTTCCATCCTGTCGTTTGGGTCTGCGCGGCAAGGGTGCCGATGCCGAGAAAGTCAGGAGTCGGGAGTCGGGAGTCGGGAATTGGAAGTCCGAGAGACGCCGTCAGGATGAGAGCAAACGCAGTCGCGTATCTCATCTCCTGACTCCTGACTCCCGACTACCGACTCCTGACACCTGCTTATCCCCCCACAGCTCCCGGGTCCGCGCTTCTCTCCTGCAGCCGATGACGTAGGCCGCGTAGCTGGCCGGGTTCTTCTTATAGTACTGCTGATGGTAATCCTCGGCCGGATAGAACTTCGCCGCCGGCTGGATCGGGGTCACGATGGGAGTGTCAAACCGCTTCGACTCGTCGAGCGCGCGCTTGGACGCCTCGGCCAGCCGGCGCTGCTCCGGGCTCTCATAGAAGATGACCGAGCGGTACTGAGTCCCGTGGTCGCAGAACGCGGCGTTGAGGGTCAGCGGGTCGATGCTGCGCCAATAGATGTCGAGCAGGCGCTGGTATGAGATCCTGGCCGGATCGTAGATCACCTGGACCGCCTCGGCGTGGCCGGTACCACCGTTCACCACTTCCTTATAGGTGGGGTTGGCCCTGGTGCCGCCGGCAAAGCCGACAGCGGTACTGGCGACGCCGGGGACGCCGTCGAACGCCTTCTCCATCGACCAGAAGCACCCGCCGGCAAAGGTGGCGGTGAGCTCGGCCCCGGTGGGCACCGGTACGGCTGCGGGCTGGGCTCCCTGGCCGGGAGAGGCCCCTACCAGCCCGGAACTCAGGGCAAACAGTCCCAGCAGGGGGAGGGCGATGAATCCAGCAGATCGAACCAGGGAACGACCCATGTATGGCGACTCCAGTAGAGGATACTGACATAACGCCGGGAGGGGGCAAATGGATCCCCCCAGGGGGGGCTAGGGTCTAAGGTCTAGAGTCTACCTGCGAGAGCCTGCCACGAGCCCTACCACCGTACCGCCTTACCGCCTTACCGCCTTACCGCCGTGCCGGAACCAACTCAGGATTCAAGACGTTACTACAGCGTAACAGTCCCCGACCTGGAGCCCCATGAAGCAGTTGATGATTGCTACCGCGCTGGCAGTGGCCGCCCTGGGAGCGACGCGGTTAGCCCGGACCGAGAACTCCTCGCCAACACCTCCGGGTAGCCCAACGACGATGAAAGGATGGGACATGGCTGACTATCAGAAGCCCCAAGACGACGAGATCAAGCAGCGGCTTACCGCTGAGCAGTACCGGGTGACCCAGAAGGAGGGAACGGAGCTGCCCTTCCGAAACGAGTACTGGGACAATCACGAGGCCGGCATCTACGTGGACGTGGTCTCGGGAGAGCCGCTCTTCAGCTCGCTCGACAAGTACGACTCGGGCACCGGCTGGCCCAGCTTCACCCAGCCGCTGGAGCCAGGCAACATCAGCACCCGTAAAGACGGGCTCCTGTTCTTTACCCGGACCGAAGTCCGCTCGGCCCACGCTGACTCACACCTGGGGCACGTTTTCGAGGATGGTCCGAGGCCCACCGGAAAGCGGTACTGCATGAACTCGGCGTCACTGC
This sequence comes from Gemmatimonadales bacterium, assembly GCA_013813435.1. Lineage (GTDB taxonomy): Bacteria > Gemmatimonadota > Gemmatimonadetes > Gemmatimonadales > GWC2-71-9 > CAVVWJ01. The sequence goes on along the minus strand of JACCRS010000131.1, from coordinate 105 downwards.
GCTTCGTGCCGGTGGCCCAGCTCGAGGAGAGCGGTTACGGTCAGTACCTGAGCCTCTTCCAGACGGCGCAGGTGGCCGGCAAGTAGTTCATGGCTCGAATACCTC
>JACCRS010000110.1 GCA_013813435.1 Gemmatimonadales bacterium | reverse complement strand
CCGGCGCCGGCTGGCGGAGTGTGAGAAAACCGGCGGGTACTACTACCGAGCCATGGCGGTGTCCCGCCCGGTCGTGCCTTCCCGCCGCACATCACCTTCGCGGACCGTCGTGTCTACATCTACCGAGGTGTCGGCAGTTACGATCGTGGTGTCCTGGGTAGTCCGCGTGGTTACGCTCGTATCCGCCGATTCCACCCGACCGGTATCCCGAGTGTCGCGGTTTTCGCAAGCAACCAAGCCTACCAACAGCGCCAATCCTGCAAATAGTGTCTTCATCTGATGATCTCCCAAAATGAATGTGCCAGTGCTTAGGCTTCGGTCGTTTGCCCGAAACTCTCTCACCCCGTCGAACCCCAAGACTGCCACTCCGCCGGGCCCTATCGCGGTGACACGTCTCACTGCCTTTCAGCGGCGCCGTTACAAAGAGGCCAGCAAGTTTAGCCCGGAAACGGCAATCGGGCAACAGCATAGACCCCGTGCCACACCCCGCTGAGGTCTGGATCGGCACCTCGGGGTATGTCTACCCCCATTGGCGAAAGGGGGTTTTTTACCCGATCAAGCTACCGGTCCGGCAGGAACTGGCCTATTTCGGCGACCGATTCAGGTCAGTGGAGCTGAACAACCCGTTTTATCGCCTGCCCACCCCCGAGATGTTCCAGCGCTGGCGTGAAGCCACCCCTCCCGGGTTCCGGTTTGCCGTAAAAGCCAGCCGGTATATCACTCATATCAAACGGCTTCGCGATGTGGCTGACGAGCTCGCCCTCTTTTTGGAGCGAGCCGATGGTTTCGGCCCCAAGCTCGGACCCATTCTGTTTCAGCTGCCGCCTACTCAGCAATTCGAGCGCACGAGGCTGAGAGATTTTTTGGCCCTGTTGTCGGAGGACCGCCGGTGGGTGGTGGAGTTTCGACACCCCAGCTGGCATACTGCGGACGTGTACCACCTGCTTACCGATCATGCAGTGGCGCTTTGCATTCCGGTGGGGGGCGGCCTACACCCCGACCGGGTCACTACGGCGCCATTCACTTACCTCCGGATGCACCGTGGACGGGAGGCGGAGGGCGGATTCACCAGCGATGAGCTTGCATCCTGGGCATCCCGGATCCGGGCCCTACGGAATGCCGGCAAGGAGGTATACGTCTACTTCAACAACGATTGGGCTGGCTACGCCATTCGGGATGCGATCAAGCTCAGAGAGCTGCTCGGCATCGAACTGTGAGGGTGGATCTGACTGGTCAACCCTCTACCCATTGGGTCAGCTCTGCCGCCGACTTGCGGCGTCGGGGAGGATCCTGTTCGGACGGATATCCCAGGGAAATTAGGCCTACCACCCGGTACTTGTCCGGCACGCCAGCCAGCTGCAATAGAGCCGGATCGCGCATCACTCCGCCCGACCTCAGATAGGTGCCCAGCCCGAGCGACTCGGCGGCGATCATGAAGTTCGCCACGGCCATCATGGTGGCCGCATAGTCTTCCTCGCGGGTAATCTCGTCGGGACTTTCGGCCGCCATGGCAATAACGTAGAGCGGCGGGTCCAGTGTCTCCCGGCGTACCTTATCCGCGCCGGCAAGCGCATCGGGTGTAGATGGGTCGGTGTAACGCTTGAGCCGGTGACCAGCTCGGATATCCGCGTACCGCTCTCTCGCGGCACCGGCTAGCACCGCAAAGCGCCACGGCTGGGTGAGCTTATGGTTCGGGGCGCGGACGGCGCAATCGAGCAGCTGTTCCACTACCGCCCTTGGCACCGGGTCGGACCGAAAGCTCCGAACCGAGGTTCGCTGATTGATGGCGGTGATCGCATCCACGATTACTTGGCCCGCTCGAGGTATGCGCCGTCTCTCGGATTCACCCGCACCCGCTCTCCCTCGCTGATAAACTCAGGTACTTGTATCGTGACGCCGTTGCTCAGTTTGGCCGGCTTGGTACTGGCAGTCTTCGTGGCGGTCTTCATGACTGGGGCAGTTTCGATAACTTCCAGCTCTGCCACGGAAGGGAGCTCTATCGAGATGGGCCGTCCATCGAGCCAGTCCGCCTGAAAGGTCACACCCGATTCCAGCCACTGGGCCTGGTCTCCGGCCGTTACGGCGTCCAGCGTGTATTGCTCGTAGGTTTCCGAGTCCATCACATGGACCCCGTTCGCGTCGCGGTAGAGAACCTGGAGCTGCTTGGTATCCAGCCGCGCCTCCTCCACGAATTCAGTAGCGCTGAATCGATGCTCAAAGGTAGATCCGGTGTTCAGGTTCCTCATACGGGCTTGCACGAAGGCTCTGAGATTCCCCGGTGTCCGGTGAGTGAACTCCATGACTCTGCAGGGCTGCCCCTGGAAGAAGATCACATGGCCCCGGCGAATGTCGGTTGCCTTCATGCGTCCGATCTCCCCCTGGCTGAGAGTTGGTGCCGCGGTCCGTATGCCGTAGAAAGTACACGGCTTACAAATGTTTTAAGCAGGTGACTCCCATCCTTGCCCCCCCGGCGGACTTTGCTCTCACGCCCCACCAAGACGACTATCGCCATCGCCTGGCTAAGTGGCGCCGGAACGTGGGCGCTCATGTCGCCCTCGATGTCGGTCCCCCTGCGCCAACTCTTGACTCTGCTCATGGAAGCCTGCTGGTACTGAGCTGGAATGTATGGATCGGCCGCGGCCGACTCCAGGAAGTTATATCGCGAATCCGCAACGGGGACTACGCCGAGCTGGGCGCGGATCCGGGGTTGCCTCTGGTAGCGCTCGCGCAGGAAGCCTATCGGCGCGACTCGTCCATCCCCCCGTTGCAAGAGGGCGCTAGGGGACGCGTGATCGTGGCCCGACTGGGGCAACCGGAGGATATCGTAGCAACTGCCCACGGCCTCGGCATGCACCTTCGCTACGCCCCCTCGATGCGGAATGGTCCCACCGAGAGCGATCGGGGCAATGCCATTCTTTCCAGCCTGCCGCTACAGAACGCCCACTCATTCGAGCTTCCTTTCGTGCTTCAGCGCCGGGTGGCGGTCACGGCTGCCATCACGCTGGGCACTACCAGGTTGCGGGTGATAAGCGCCCATCTCGACCCCCGGGGCCCACCGGGACATAAGTGGCTGGGAGCGGCGGGGCGCGCCCTGCAGGCACAGCACCTCATCTCCTCCGTGGACGACGAAACGGCGGTACTGGGAGCCGACCTCAACCTCGGCCGCGGCAGATACGAGCGGACCTGGCGGCTCCTGCGCGATGCCGGGTTCACTTTCGGTGTTCCACCCTCGCTTCCCTCCTGGCGACACACCTATCACGCATTCCCACGGCTGGTGCTGGACTACCTTCTGGTACGCGACCGCGGCGGCATCATTGGAAAAGCCCGCGTCATCCGGCTCGATGAGCACCCCAGTGACCGCGGTGCCCGGGTCTTCGGCTCGGACCATCACCCACTGCTGGCTCGAATCGATCTCAAAGCCGAAACGGAGAATTTACGGTGAGCGAGTTCCTGGGTATCGGATCCGATCTACCCTGGTGGACCTGGACTCTCATGGTAATCGGTGTGACAGCCATAGTCGGGGTGGTGGGCGCCCTTTTCTTCCCCGACTGGTCCACCGCCGACTACGAGGCCGGCTTCGACGCGGACCCCGGTTCCAAGGACTTCGTCGAGTGGACCTCGACGCTGCTGAACTCTCCGGTTTTCCAGGGCGTCGAGGTTACCCTGCTTCAGAATGGCGACGCGTTCCTTCCGGCGATGCTGGAGGCAATCCGGGGAGCGAAGGATACCATCAACTTCGAGATCTACATCTTCGAGCCCGATACGGTTGGCCGCCAGTTCATGGATGCCTTCAAGGATCGGGCTCGTGCCGGCGTGGAAGTGCGGCTGCTTCTGGATGCTTTCGGCTCGATGAAGCTGACCAGGCGTTATCGTGAGGAGTTGCAAGAGGCCGGAGTGAGAATTGAGCGATTCCGGCCCTTTACGCTGCGTAATCTGGTGCGGATTTACCGTCGGACTCACCGCCGAGCCATCGTTGTCGATGGCCGCATAGGTTTCACCGGCGGGGCCGCAATCGCGGAAAAATGGAAGGGAAACGTCACCAACCGGCATGAGTGGCGCGACAGTATGACCCGCGTGACCGGGCCGCTGGCGAGTGGTGTCCAGTGCGCCTTCGCCGCCAGCTGGGTGTACTGTACCGGCGAAGTCATCGCCGGCCCCCGCTTTTTTCCGACGCTGGAGCAGAAACCGGGTACGTGCGGGTTATCGGTGGTGAGCTCTCCCTCGGATGCGTTGCAGCCTATCCGCCTCCTCTTTTGGGTGAGCTTCATCAACGCGCGTCAGCGTCTCTGGCTTTCCAACTCCTATTTTATCCCGGACAAGCGGCTGCGAAGCGCGGTGATAGAACGAGCTCGAAGCGGCGTGGACGTTCGAATCCTGGTGCCCGGCGATCAAACCGATGCGGTGCCAGTTCAATCGGCGGGGCGTAGCTACTACGAAGAGCTGCTCTCAGCCGGCGTCCGGATCTTCGAGTATGAACCTGCAATGATGCATGCCAAGACAGTCACCATCGATGGACAATGGTCTATCGTCGGCTCTGCCAACCTGGACGAGCGCAGCATGGAGATCAACGAGGAGAATGTGTTGGGAATTGCCGAGCCGGCCTTTGCCGGGTCGATCGAGAAGGGGCTTACTGCTGACTTTGCGCGATCGAGGGAGATTCTGCTGCAGGACTGGCAGCAGCGCTCTATGCTCCGACGCTTCATGGAGCGGGTTTGCAAGATTTTTATAGAGCAGTATTAGGAGGGGATCAAAACGGCCCGTTGAATGCCGGATCGCAAACCCGGGTTCTGAGGTCCGTCTCCGAGCCCCGGAACCACCCTCCCCTAAACTCAAAGTGATTCTGGTCCAGAAGACGCATGCCCAGGGCAGCGGTGCCCTGCTGCTGAACCTGCCAGAGTAGCACGCGGGCACCAATTTCGGCAGCCGGCTCCCAAACGTCTGGGGTAAGAGGTGGGTACAGGCCGGCAAACTCTGGTTTCAGTCTGGCCTGGCGGGCGGTAGAATCCATGCCTGCTCCGAGGGTAATCAGGTGCCGAGTGCTGTTTACGAGGCAGAGATAATGCTCGCTTCAGTGCGGCTTCACCAGGGGTTTCCCTGGTTTGGCGGGACCAACCTCGCCTTCTGACTTCACCGCAACCCCTGGGCCGCGCCTCCCATGTGAGTCTCGAGCGCTCCGCTGAGGTCCACCCCTTCTGCCCCCAGAAGCCGGAATAACTCCCACTCGGCAGCCCGGGCGGCATGGATTCGCCGGCCGTTGTACATCAGCGAGATCACCAGGACGCCGTCACGGCGTCCAAGATAGCCGGCCAGAGCCGCCACCCGGTCGAGCGTGCCCGTCTTGGCATGCACCACCCCGCGGCCCATTCCATACCGCAGTCCCCGCAACGTGCCGACACCATTGGCGGGCAGCAGTAGAGGAAATCGCTCGGCGCCACGCAACTGGGGGTATCGGGCAAGGTAAAGCATGGTTGTGAGTGGGCTCACCCGGTCCAGCTCGCTCAACCCGCTGCCGTCCACCAGGTGCACCCGGGCGTGGGGTCCGACTACGTCCCGCACGTGCTGAGTGAGCAGCTGCGGACCCGCCGTCTGACTGGCGGAGGCCCATTGTAGCATCAGCTCCGCGCCAATGTTCAGGCTCCGGCGGTTGATCTCCACCGCCACGCTGTCGAACGGTTGGGACTCTACTTTGGCCAGAACTGCCGGGAGTCCCGGCCAGGCTGCAGGCGGCGCCGTGCGGTTTTCCCAACGAATCCCGGCCCGCTCGAGCGCGGCCGCCCAGGCATATGCCAGAACGCTCACCGGGTCGTGTGCCACAGCGGATATACCTGCTACTCGGGACTCGATGCCGATTGTGCCGGCCAGAGTCCAGCCGCCCTCGTTGTTGGCGATCAGGGCGAGCCGGCGGCGGCTTCCGCCCACTGTCGTAGCGCTCATCCTTACCAGCCGGTCAACCCCAGCCGGGTAGGCCCAGATGAAGCTCGGCGGCGAGCCGACATCCCGGCCGGGACGAAGATTGAGCGAGATCGTGTTCTCGTGAAGCGTGACCGGACCAACCGGCGGGGCATAGAGCTGGCCTGCAAAGTTCGTTGACCAGACAGTGGGATAGCTGGAGGCGGCTGGGCCGGTACGGCTGGTGAGAGCGAGGGGCCCCTCCAAGACGCTGATTCCCCGTGCCCGAAGCTGCGTGGCCAGAGCTCGAAGCGTCGGCCCCGGCCGCCCGGACCGCTCCAGGGTCGGATCACCCCCCAGCTCCAGCTGCCAGCCTCCCCGCCACCGTCCGGTCAATGAATCCAGTTGGCCGCGACCAATAACCCTCGTGGCGATGCGCGCACCCCCACCGGCCCGCGCGCGTGCGAAGCCGACCGTGAAGACCTTTACGGTTGAGGCGGGAATCAACTCCCGGTGAGGTTCGACGCTCCAAAGCACCCGGCCATCCATAGTGCCGATGGCCACTCCCCAGTGCCCCTCCCCGGTACGCACGGACGCGCGCCGGAACCAATCCTCGAGGCGAGCCACCTCACCCTGGGAAAGAGTTTGAGCGGACAGTGCGCCAAGAGGCGCACCGCTCAGAGCGGACAGGATGACCAGCGCCTGGAGGAGACGTTGGTTCATTGAACTCGATTCGGCTAAACGGTTGAGAAAACATGTGCGGCTGAAGCGCTCTCCTCAGAAGCAATGGTCGAGCCAATGACCAAGTTCTTTGTTTCTAGGAGGTTAGAGACTGAAGCCACAGTACAATGCGGGCATTTCGCCGGGCCGCAGTAAATCACGCAACGCTGTAACTGGACTGGCGTTAGCCTTCCGACCCGTGAATCTTGATGCCCTATGCGTCTCGCCGTGGTCTTCGATACTCCTTACTCGGGCTGGGGTCATCCGGAGCATGAAGCCCAGATGGAGCGGGAGGTCGCCGCCTGGAAAGTCGATGAGCCCGAGATGGAGTACCAGGTTGCCCATGCCCTCCGCGAGCGCGGCCACCAAGTACGGCTACTCGGCGTGGGTAACGACCTCCAGTATCTGGTTCGCTGCCTGGAAGAATGGGCACCGGACCTGGTGTTTAACGGAGCGGAGGCGTTCCGGGGAAATGCAGCGCTGGAGTACCTGCTCCCCGGGTTGCTCGAGGCCGAAGGTTACCGTTACACCGGAGCTCCGCCTCTGGCTCTCCAGCTTACCCGCAACAAGGCGATCAGTAAGAAGGTCCTGGCCTACTTCGGGATCCAGGTTCCCGGCTTTGTGAGCTACCGGCTTCACGAGAAGGTGCAGACCGAGCCGGACCTCAAATTTCCTCTTTTCGTCAAGCCGCTTCAGGCCGACGGCTCGGCCGGTATCGCCCAGGCTTCCGTGGTCCAGGATTTTGCTTCTTTGGCCGAGCGCGTTGCCTTCATTCAGGAGCGCTTCGGACAGGGAGTGATCGCCGAGGAATTTGTGGATGGTCGGGAGCTCTACGTCAGCGTCATCGGCAACGACGATGCTCTGGAAATCCTGCCCATTATCGAGATGGTCTTCGATAAGCGGAAGACCCGTCCGGAGGAGCGGATCGCCACCCGGTTTGCCAAGTGGGATGAGGCCTACCGGGAGCGGAAAGGAATTCGAAATGTCATCGCTCGACCGCTCTCCAAGGCGGTTCGCGAGCGTATCTGGGAAACCTGCCGCACCGCATATCGAGCGCTCTGGTTGAGGGACTATGCCAGACTCGACCTCAGGCTCACGCCGGACGGCCAGATCTGGGTCCTGGAGGCGAACGCAAATCCCTTCATCAGCTACGGTCACGACATGGCCAACGCAGCCGCAAAGGCGGGAATGGAGTACTACGATTTCATCCAGCGCATCGTCGATGCGGCGATAGCTCGATATGACCGCGCGTAGAAGACGCCCATCTTCATTCGCTCGGGAGCAGCGTTGCGTCTGCGGCGCCATGGTTACGCGCTATCGCAGCTTCTGTTCGGCGTGTGGTAGGGCGCAACGGTGGAGCGACGACGGTGGCGTCACCGGGGCCGAGTGCTACAAGTGCGGGTGGGCGGTATCGGAGAAGTTTGCCTCCTGCCCCTGGTGCGGCGCCAACATTCACGAGGAAGGGTACTCGAGCGACGAGCCGCTGAAGGCGCCGCGTGGCTTCCGCATGGATGCCCGGTGCGATTGGGGCTGCGGGGGCGGTGTACAGTACCCCATGCGGCACTGTCCCTGGTGCAGCCGTCCCCAGAGCTGGAACGAAGACCGGTTCTTTGAGGGGGGGTGCCCCCATTGCGGGCGCGGGGTGGACGACTGGATGAACACCTGTCCCTGGTGCGGTGGCGACCCCACCGGCCGTGACCTCATCCCTCGGGCTCTGACCCGGGTTCGCCGCCTCCTGCTCGTCTCCAGAATCAAGGACTGGGGTTATCGCGTGCTTCTCCGCCCCGGTATTTCCGGCGTAGACCCTCAATATCCCAGTATCGTCGAGATCGAGCAGCGTTACGTCGTCGGCCGGCGTCATCGAGACGAGATCTCCTGGACCATGCTGGTGGGGCTTCTCACCCACGAGCTGGGGCACAGCTTTCTCTATAACCACTGGGACTGGACCCGCACCCGGCAGTTCCGCCGCGCCTTCGGTGAGGTGGACAAGGCATACCGTGGTATGGACAACACCTGGGTCTACTTTCAGCGCCGCCGCATTGCCATAGCTCCAACAAACTTCGTAAGTGCGTATGCGGCCAAGCATCCACAAGAGGATTTCGCCGAGACCTTCCGGTTCTACGTTACCCGCCGCGGGCGTCTGCGCGATCTGTTTGGAGAGTTCGGACGCAAGCGGAAAGGTGTGATTCTGTACGAGAAGTTTCTGGTGCTTCAAGATTACGTCAGGGCCCTTCGCGGGTGGGGGAATCGCTAACCGCGCAAAAAACCGCGTACCCGACATCACAGACGGTTCTCCATCAACCTCGCAGATTGGAGGAAGATAAAGAGCGCAGGCGCCACCGGCCGGCCGGTGAGCAATCGTCCTAGTTGAGGTGGGTATGCAGCGGCTTCTGATACTGGCTGGGGTAACGACTCTCTCTCTCAATCTGGCCAGCTTCGGCTCCAGCAGTATGCCCCTGCGAATGGACACCAGCCGCGCCGCCCTGGTCAGCCTGGGCAAAGAGTACGGCGACCTGCAGCAGTGGGCCACGGCAGTAGTCGAGGCAAGCGATACCCTGGAGAGTTCCGAGCGGGCCAGGGTGCTGGCGCACCAGCTGGGCCGGCTGATGAGACCGCTGGAAGACGACTTCGCGAAGACTACCGCTGCCCTTTCGACCACGCAGCTCGAGCAGATACTTCCTCTATGGGAGAAGCTGGTGTTCGCCCACGCGGGCGTCTCGCTGCTCCAGGAGCAGGCTTCAGCCTTAGGAACGGATCCCACGCTTGACCCCTCAGAGCTTCACCACCTCGCCCTTCAGCTCTCGGTGGTGCTGGATATTGCAGCGCAGATCCAGCGCATGGTCCTAACCGAGCTCAGCACTCCGCCAATCACGGCCATTCGAATAACCTGAGCCATTTACACCGCAGCGGCGTCCGGCGATAGTGTAGCGCTGTCCGCCTTTTGCGCGAGCTCCGTGTTTTCTTCTGATTCTCCACTTGCTGGCTCTCCATGACGAGTGGGGTGACGCCTAGATTACAGGCAGCAAACCCTGTTTTCGAGGCGCGCCAGGTTCCCAATGACTCAACGACTCTACTACACCGATTCCTACCTCCGCGACTTCGAAGCGGCTGTAACCGACCGGGCCGACGACTCCCGCCGGATCTATCTGGACCGTACGGCCTTCTACCCTACCTCTGGAGGTCAGCCGTTCGACACCGGGCAGCTCGGTGGGGTGGAGGTGACCGATGTGGTGGATGAAGGTGAGAGAGTGGCTCACCTCCTCGCGGCACCTCTGACCGATGACCGGGCGGCCGGTCGAATCGATTGGCCTCGCCGCTTCGACCACATGCAGCAGCATACCGGGCAACATCTTCTTTCGGCTGTGCTCGCCGACCAGTTGGGACAGACTATTGCTGTTCACCTCGGGGCGAAAAGCTCAACCCTGGATCTGGAAGTGGGGACCTTGACTCCCGACCAGGCGCGGCAAGCGGAGGAAGGTGCTAACGAGATTATCGTCCAGAACCGCCCGGTCGAGGTGAACTTCGAAAGCGCAGAGTTGGCGGTCGGCGTCAGAAAGACCTCCGATCGAGATGGAACGCTTCGAATCATCACAATAAGGGACTTGGACCGGAGCGCCTGTGGAGGTACTCACGTCCGTGCAACCGGGGAAATCGGTTCGATTTTCATCCGCAGGTTGGAACGGATCCGAAAGGGAGTAAGAATCGAGTTCTTATGCGGCTCCCGCGCCATCCGGCAGGCCCGGTCCGATTACAACCTTCTCTCCCAGCTGGCAGCCGAGCTTTCGGCATCCGCCGAGGAGCTGCCGCATCTCACTGAAATTCGAAGAGAAGAGCTCAGGGTAGCCACCGTTTTGAACCGCGAGCTCGAGGAAAAACTCGATCTGTGCAGAGCCCGGGAGCTTTACGCGGCGGCCGCGCCCGAGAGCACTGGACTTCGCCGGGTGTTGGTGCGGCACGAGGGAGGATCGCTCGATTCTATCCGGGGGCTGGCCCAGGCGTTCACGTCTATGCCACTGGCTATCTTCGTGGGGACGGTTCCCAGCCCGCCAGCTCTGGTACTGTCGGTGTCGGCAGATACCGGGATCGACGCCGCCGGCATGCTGCGAAGCCTGTTGGCAAGTGTGGGAGGACGGGGCGGCGGATCGGCCAGACTGGCTCAGGGAGTCGTGCCGGGGCAATTGCAGCTGGAGAAAGTGGTCGAGAGCTTAGGGGCAGCAAGGGCATAGAGTCCAAAAAACTGTCATCCTGAGCGCAGACGCTCCTCAGGATGACAGCTCAGAATCAGGCGGCCAGCTCCCGCAGCTTATCCCCATGCTCCTCTTTTAATTGACGCAGGGCACGGTCCCGCAGTTGCCGGATCCGTTCGCGGGTCACCCCCATCATCCTGCCGATCTCTTCCAAGGTCCGGCTGTTTCCATCGTCCAGACCGAAATAGAGCCGGAGCACCTTGGCGTCCCTCGGGGGTAAGGCCGCGAGTGCAGCCTCCAGATCGTCAGTACGGCTGCTGGCAAGGGTGGAGGCATCGGTCCCATCCTGAGTAAGCGGGATGAACCGGTCGAGACGGCCCCGGTCCTCGCCTTCCCTCATCGGCTGATCGAGGCGCAGCGCTTCCACGTGCAGAGCCCCGAGCGAGCGCACTGCCTCCGGGGTAAGACCGGTGGCCTTTACCAGTTCCTCGGTGGTGGGCACGCGACCCAGTTGCTCGGTCAGCAGGGTGGTAACCCGGCCCAGACGACTGAGATCGGCAGTGCGGTTGAGCGGAAGCCGCACCGGGCGTCCATGGCGCGCAATGGCCGCCTGAATCGCCTGCCGGATCCACCAAACCGCGTAGGAAATGAACTTTACGCCCCGGTCAGGATCGAACTTGCGGGCAGCGGTCATCAGTCCAACGTTACCCTCGCCTATCAGATCCATCAGCGGGACACCCCGGTTCTGGAACTTCTTGGCGACGGACACTACGAAGCGCACGTTGTGCCTGGCAAGCTTCTCCTGGGCTTCGACGTCGCCCTTGATAGCACGCCGAGCCAAGGCCGTCTCCTCCTGAACCGTCAGCAAGGGGATGCGACTGATGTCTTTAAGATAAAAATCCAGGCTCTCGCGACCCTCGTCAGCGGCCTTGGCCATGGCCGCGGGCTTGGGGCCTCGCCGGCGCTTGTTCTGCGTACCTGCCACTTTGGTACTCCCTTGGTTGGCCGGTCCTGGGGGGACCGGAAAAGGCTATCGGCTGACGAACAAACAGTTCAGTCAGCCGGTGGGTTCCCTGTGGGTAGTCCAGACCTATTAGATACTGCCTGAGCAGGCCCTCGGGTCGCAGACGGGCGGGCGGACGGGTGGACGGGCGGGCGGCATCCACTTTTCACTGACTTGACTCTGGGGCAGCAAAAAGGGTCGAGCCGGCGTGGCTCGACCCGCTATCTCTGCGCCTCGTTCTCCGTGCTACCTCTTCCCTTCTTTCCCTCTTTCCCTCTTTACCTCTCTCCCTACCAGCTCAGAGTGTACTGGCCCCCGACGGTATAGTAGACCTCGCTAGCCTTGAGGTCGCTGGTCCCGTCCTGGGTGGGCCAGGCGCTGCGATGGGTAGTCATCCCTAGCCGGAGTGCAAAGTTACGCACCAGATCCAGCCCCAGAGTCAGCCGCTCGAGCTGATCGCGCCTGCGTGGGATGAGCGGCTCACCGCCGAAGGCGAAGGTCTTCTCCAACGTAACGGTCACCGGCGTACGCACCTCGGTGAGTCCCCCATTGAGCGAGACGAAGGTGCTGACCTCCTGCAGTGTCTCCTTCCCGTCGGTGTAAATCCCGAGCTGAGAGCTGGCGGTGAGCCCCTTGATCATGATGCTCGGGCCGAAGCTGGCTCGATACGCTGTTCCCCGGTTCAGCGCGGCGTTGTGTTCGGTCGGCAGCCACCCCGAATGAGTGGCGGCAACCCGCAGGGCCAGGCCATAGCTCATGCCTTCACCCACACGCTTTATCTCATGCGAAAGGTCCAGGGAACCTCCGCGCTCGTCGGCACCGTAGAACCCCTGAACTCGGCCGCTGACTTTTCCGGTGGCTACTTCGGCTTGACCGTTCCAGACGGTGTGACTCAACGCTTCCTTGAGGAGAACAGACTTGTCACGAGTGGTTACGGCGCGCTTGGTGAAAGCAGTGCTCCACCCCCCCGTGACTGCAACGGAGCGCTCATTCCGTTCGGGTAACCGCACCGCCAGATCATGGTAATAGTTGCGGCAGTGACCCTTCCGACAGACCGCGATCTTTATCGGCTTCTTGAGCACATCAAAGAGGCGCCCATGCTCCCGCACGGCGTAACGGGTAACCGCTGAGGTGTCGCCGAAGTCACTTCCCAGACTGGCATTCAGAGTCGAGCCAGTGCCCCAGTAGCGGTCGATTCCATCGATCGATTCCACCGAGATGCTGTCTGACGACGGGCTCGCGACCTTGAGCTGCACCGAGCCACCCGGCAGAGCCATCGCCGGCGTCATCGTTATCTCGACCGGTTCGGGACCAGTGGTGAGATTGACCGTCGAGGTGGAAACGCCACAGCCTTGGAGGCTCAGCGCCACGCCCATCAGTGCCGAAAGAGCGAGGGAGGCCCTGCGTGTGGGGTGGTTCATCGATACCGTCGGTACGCTGATCATACGAGAGCCTTCTCGCCGGAGCACATAGTACATGTCGGCGGCAAACCGTCGGACTTCGCGCACCATGTTGCGCTGTGTCCGATACGGTTTCGCAAGGAGCGTACCTCGACGAAGAGACTCGATTTGTGTACTGCGGTGGCGGACGGGACGATCGCCCGCCGATTTTTTCATAGTATCCTCGGTTCAGATAGACCGCCAGGTGATCGGCGCCACGTCACCGGCAACGCTGAGGACATACCATGGGCTCCCATGACGCAACTCCGCGCACCCACCCCCGTTGCCACCGGATCCGCCGCCGACTTCATCCGGTCGAGACCCACGCTGTCGAAGCTTCGGGAAGCAGCGCGGGGCTGTCGCGGCTGCCACCTCTGGTGAATGCTACCCAGACCGTCTTCGGTGAAGGCTCCTCGTATGCGGAAGTCATCTTGGTGGGAGAGCAGCCGGGGGATCAAGAAGACCGGCAAGGGTACCCGTTCGTTGGGCCTTCCGGAAAGCTGCTCGATGTTGCACTGGAGCGCGCCGGCATCGAGCGGAGCCGGGTCTACGTGACGAATTCAGTCAAGCACTTCAAGTTCGTGCCCACCGAGCGCGGGCGACGACTGCACAAGAAGCCAAATGCCGGGGAGGTGCGCGCCTGTAATCCCTGGCTCCAGGAGGAGATCCGGGTGCTGAAGCCAAGAGTGATCGTAGCGCTGGGTGCCACCGCGGCTCAGGCGCTTCTGGGCCGGCAGTTTCGGGTGACCCAGCAGCAGGGAACGCCGGTCTCCTCCGAGCTGGCCGAAGCAGTCCTTGCCACGATCCACCCCTCAGCTGGGCTCAGGGCTCGGGATGGCGAGCGAGAGCAGGCAAGGAAGGATTTCTTTCGTGACATCAAGAGTGTCGCTACATACTTGCGAGGCCGGAAAGCGAAGGTGGCCGGCCCGCAGTGAAGCGAACCGGCCACCTGTCGTACGTGAAGCGGTTACCGGATTACTTGCCGAGCTTCCGGACGTTCTCCGCGGCGGGGCCCTTTTGGCCCTGCACCACATCGAACTCTACGCGCTCACCCTCGGCCAGGCTCTTGAAACCTTCTGCCTGGATCGCGGAATGATGGACGAAGCAGTCCTTCTGACCATCCTCGGGGGTAATAAAACCAAATCCCTTGGCGTCATTGAACCACTTGACCGTGCCGGTGGTGCGCATTGTTCCTACTCCTTGAAAATGAGTAATCGGAGTCCGGACATGCCGCACCGGCCGACTACGGGTTGCGCGTGAATTCACCCTTCACGCAGGGTACCGCTGCCATGGCACGTCAGTAGTAAAGCGGCAGCAATGAAAAAAGGACCAGCATGACGCCGGCCCTTCTGATAACAGTCGAGTATCGGCAGCCCGGGTAGGCCCCGATGCTGGCAACAAGGTAGCTTGATAGCGACGGAACGGCAACCCCTTGCCGTCTCGAAACTTTACGTCGGAGGTGTGGAGTGATTGGCAAGCTGTTGGCCCGGCGGGGAATCCTGTCCCAGCGCCAGCAGGAGATTCGGGTACGCGAGCAGGAGTTGCTCCAACGGCTGGCCACGGCTCTTGAGCGGTTTGGCTCCGACGTTGCCGCGGATGATCTGAAACGTTTTCAGGAAGCGCGCGAGCAGCTCGAAGGTCTGTTTCTTCTGGTCATAGCCGGCGAGTTCAACTCGGGCAAATCGAGTTTCATCAACGCACTGCTGGGAGCGCGCGTGCTTCCCGAAGGAGTTACCCCAACCACTGACCGGATCAACATCCTCCGCCACGGCCCCGAGGTATCGGAGCATCTCCTGGAAGCATACCTGCTGGAACGCACCCATCCGGCAGATGTCCTGCGGGAGATCAACATTGTCGACACCCCCGGCACCAACGCGATCATTCGGCGCCATGAGGAACTGACCCGCGACTTCGTTCCCCGATCGGACCTCGTGTTGTTCGTCACCTCAGCGGATCGTCCCTTCACGGAGAGCGAGCGGGCATTTCTGGAGCAGATCCGGGAGTGGGGCAAGAAGATCGTCTTTATCGTGAACAAGATCGACATCCTGACCCGGCCCGAGGAGCGCGACGAGGTTCTTCGTTATGTCCGGGAAAACGCCGCCAGCCTGGTCGGCGAAACACCTCAGCTGTTTGCCGTGTCGGCCAGACAGGCGCTGGAGGCGCGTGGGGTGGACGGGAGGACGCTCGGACAGGCGGACGGACGAACCGGTGGAGGAGCTGACCAATCGTCTGACGAGCTGTGGAAACAGAGTGGGTTCGGGGCGGTGGAAGACTACCTGCTCAATACTTTGGACCAGCAGGAGCGGGTCAGGCTCAAGTTGCTCAATCCTCTGAACGTCGGACTGCGGCTGGCGTCGAAGTACAAGGATGCGACGTTCGAGCGGCTCAAGCTGCTTACTCAGGACGTCGAAGCGATTCAGAACATCGACCAGCAGCTTGCCCTCTTTCACCAGGAGATGCTGCGCGACTTCGAGCCGCGGCTGTCGCGCCTGGATGTCCTGCTGGGCGACATGGAACGCCGGGGAATGCGCTTTTTCGAAGAGACCATCCGGATCGGCCGGATCAAGAGCCTCATGGATAGCGAAGGGGTGAAGCGCACGTTTGAGCGGGAGGTGATCGGAGAAACACCTCGGGAAATCGAGGACGAGGTCGGCCGGGTCATCGACTGGATCGTCGAACGGAATCTGAAGCTCTGGCAGGATATCAGTGGCTACATCGAGCGGCGCCAGCTAACCCGGCACCGCGAAGGCATGATCGGAGACGTCGGCTCCAGCTTCAATTACAACCGCCAGGCTTTGCTCGACTCGGTCGGCCGGGTGTCTCGGGAAGTGGTCGGAGGTTACAACCGGGAGGTGGAATCGCGCGCCATCGCCAACGAAATTCAGGGTACGTTCGCCACCACTGCCCTGGCTCAGGCGGGAGCAATCGGCCTGGGAACACTGGTCGTTACACTAGTGAGCAGTGCGGCCGCTGACGTAACCGGGATTCTGCTGGCGACAGCCCTCGCGGTGGGCGGCTTCTACGTCATTCCCCGAAAGCGGCGCCAGGCCAAGCTGGACTTCGAGCGCAGGATCGGACAGCTGAGGACCCACCTGAAGGACGTTCTCACTCGTCAGGTGCATCTGGAGCTGGGGCAATCGACGGCCCGCATAAACGAGGCGATCGCTCCATACCGCCGTTTTGTGCAGACCCAACAGCAGCAGCTGAACGAAGCCAGAGGTGAGCTCGTAGCCGTGGAAGATGCCATGCTCCGCCTGAGGGCCGACGTCGAGAAGCGGTAGCGCCAAGAAAAATCCGGAGCCGAATCGGCTCCGGATTGCGCTCCTGGACCTCAGCTGACGCCCTAGTGGGCCGCCTGGTCCAAATCGGCCAGCGCTTCGATCACCACCCCAGGCTGCTCTTCATGGACGTACTGACCGGATCCCGGCACGCTATCAAGTGCGAAGTCGGGGATCCTCTCCTCCAGCATCTCTCGCTCGTCCCGCTTAACCCCGCTCGGATGCTGAATGCCTCCCACAAGGAGCCGGACCGGAACCTGGATGTCGTCCAACTGATCGTGCAACGACCCGGTCTCCTTGGACTTGGACATGCCCCGGAATGCGTCAATGGCGCCATCCATATCGCCGGCCTGCCCGGCAGTGTACTCCCGGATCACCTTCTGGGTGACCCAGGTGGTGTCACCGGAGTTCTTGACGATCTCCTTGCGCACGTCGTGACGGAGCTTACCCTCGTTCACCGCGAGCTTGGTGAGGAATCCGCCCATCCGGAACGCCTTCTTCATGCCCGGGGTAGCGGCACTTTCCACCGGACCCCCGCTGATCGAGAGGATCCCCCGGACTAGTTCGGGTTTGGCGATAGCCAGGCGCAAGGCGATGGACGCGCTGGTGGAGTTGGCGATGAATAGGGCTTCGGTGACGCCGAGGTCCGCGAGCGCCTGGCTCACCCGCCTGGTTTGGGCGGTAAAGGAGTAATCAGCGCCAGCAGGATGGGAGGAGCGGCCGTAGCCCAGTGGTTCGATGATGATGCAGCGGTAGCCACGCTGAACCAGAGGGCCGGTAACTTTCCGGTATCCGTAGGCCCCGCCAAATATGCCGGGAATGAGGACCACGGGCTCACCGGAGCCAATGACGGTTGTATGGAGGATCTCGCCTGGAGCCACTTCGATATGGCGAACGACCCCGCTATCGAGCGAGGTGACCAGGGCCATGGTGAGGAGCATCATGTGGGTTGACCCCTCCGGACTACCAGGAGTCGCCCGTCACCTTCTTCTTGCGCTTGCGGCGCAGAGCCGCGGCAGTTTTGATGGCCCGCGCTTCGCTGGGCTTGACGTAGTGTCTGCGGCGCCGAAGCTCTCCGAAGAGTCCGGACTTCTGCAGCTTACGCTTGAAGAGCTTGAGCGCCCGCTCTAAGCTGTCTTCGTCGCTCAGCCTGACTTCGGTCATTCCGGGATCCTTGTAGAAGATGAAACAGGGGGCCGGCGCCAGTGCCAGCCCCCTTGGATCGGTCGATACGAACGATTACCGCTCCGATGCAGTGAGAAGCATAGCCCGGGATTCCTCGAACCACAAGGCGAGCGCGGCCCCGGCAGCCCCATCGTCCGCGGCTGGCACGGATACGGATTCCGCCGAGGCTTTATCGGTAGTCAGCACCTCGCCTTCAATGACCTCCGGACGTCCCAGCTCGAAGACCAGGGGATTCCTGAGGGTGTATTCTGCCGAGCAGCGGCTGGACTCGTCCGAGGCGTCCTTGGTGTCGCAGAAGCTCAGCGTCACCAGCTCGCGGTCGCTGACGTTCAGGACGTAATATCCGACGTGTCCGGGGAGTTTCCGCAACAAGGGAAGAAACTCATCATGAAGCTGGCGGCGGAGAAGCTCCACCGAGGCCTTGTTTACTGCCCCGTTCTTGGGGCTGTACCT
Source organism: Gemmatimonadales bacterium (assembly GCA_013813435.1). Taxonomy (GTDB): domain Bacteria; phylum Gemmatimonadota; class Gemmatimonadetes; order Gemmatimonadales; family GWC2-71-9; genus CAVVWJ01. The sequence continues at coordinate 2,224 of JACCRS010000110.1, read as the reverse complement.
GCGGATGGTGACAAACATCGGTTCCTCTGAGACCCTGCCATTCAAGGACGATTGCACAAACCCTAACTCAACATAACCCGGCGGACAGGCGGTCGGGTGGACAGGCGGACGGGCGGTCGGGCGGTCGGGCGGAAGGCAGAAGCTTTCCCTCACTCATCAGCTGTAACTGCCGCTCCTGTTTCGCGGGTTCGGTTTAATACCGTCTGTCCGGCGGTCCATCAGTCCGCCCGTCCGTCTGTCCACCCGCCCATCACCGGCTGAGAAGCCCGGCATCGATCACCAGCGGAGCCCCGGTCACGTACCGAGCCCGATCGGAAGCCAGATAGAGCACGGCGTTCGCCACATCCTCGGCTTCGATCCATGGGACGGGCAGCAAATTTCCCGCGGATCGCTCGGCGATCTCCTTGGCCGTGAGCCCTTCTAGGGCAGCCAGACCATCGTTCATGGGGGTGTTCACCCCGGTCGGGTGAATCGAATTGACCCGGATGCCGTATGGCGCCAGTTCGATGGCCCATGACTTGGTGAGGCCGGTCAGCCCCCACTTCGACGCGGCGTAGTGACTAAGCCGGCCCATACCACGAAGACCGGCAACCGACGAGTTGTTGATGATGACCCCGGAACGTTGCCGGATCATGACCGGGATCACCCGCCGGGCCACCAGCCAGGCACCCTTGAGATTGATGTCCAGCATGGCGTCCCACGCGTCTTCAGTCAGTTCGTGGGCCAGGCCGTAGGCGCAGATACCCGCATTGTTGAAGAGGATGTCGATGCGGCCGAAACGCTCGGTTGTCACGTCAACGGCGCCGGTTACAGCTGCGTCATCCCGGACATCGCCGGGAAAAGTGATACACTCGCTTCCGAGCTCACGACAGGCTGCAGCCAGGGATTCCAGGTCGGCCGTCGAGCCCATGTCATAGCCGGGGTAGCTCAGAGACCGGGCGATATCGAATGCGGCAATCCTCGCGCCCTCACCAGCGAGTGCAAGTGCCGTTACCCTGCCCTGCCCGTGCGCGGCTCCGGTGATGAACGCGACTCTTCCCTCGAATTCGCCCCTCATGCTGGTCTGCTCGCCGCCGCCTCTCGGACTCCCTTCCTGTAGGGTTGGAGATACTCGTCCAGATCGACCTCCAGGGCATTGTTGAACACGTTAGTAGCCACCATGAGGGCACCGAACGCCGTCAGGGCCACGATCTGAACCCGGGGAAAATGAGCAGCCAGTCGCTGGAACACCTCATCCCGGACAGTGAAGGGTGAAACCGCCAGCGCCCGTCCAAACTCCACCACGGCTGTTTCCCTGTCGTCCAGCTTCAGGCGTTCGGGGTTTTCACCAGTCTGGATGAGGATGCGCCGAAAGAACGTGGAGCAGATTAGACAGTCGGTCTCCGCTGATATCGCATGCGCGAAGAGTGTGGTGAGCCGCTCGCCCAAAAACGGCTGTACCGTGTCACGGAGAGGATACCACGCCATCAGTGCGTTAAAGGCCGGCAGCGAGTGAAGCAGCGTGCGCTTCATGTTTGTCATACGGGCATGGCCGCGGACGTGGGCATCCGCTGCCGCCCGGGCGTCGGGCGGCGCTTTCTCGCTGTCGAGGGGATCGATACGGGGCATGCTGGAAGGCTCCGAGCAAGGGCCGATCCGGCAATCTAGATCGGGAAAGCCTTGAGTGTCAGAGGACGCGCCGGGAGGCTACGTGGCGAGCAAGATACCACTTCCCCCGCGAGCTCGAGAGATCGTCGTAGATCACTCCCCCCGCTCCCGCGCTGGAATGAATAATTCGGTTGTCCCCGGCGTAGATGGCCACGTGGTCTACCCCGGCACCCTTGCTCGAGAACAGCATCAGATCGCCGGGCCGCAGCGCGCTGGCAGTTCTCGGCAGGCCCTTCCCGGCGCGGGCCTGCTGCCGGGATGTGCGCGGCAGATCGAGGCTGTGCTTCCCGAACACGTACTGCACGAACCCGGAACAATCGAATCCGGTCCCCGGGGTCTCGCCCCCGTAAAGGTATCGCTTGCCCAGATACCTCTCCGCGGTAGCCAGGATCCGGGCGGCGCCCGCGCTTCCCACAGCAGTCCTGCCCGGCAGTGGTGCAGGGGAGCTGCGCCGCGCGGATCTCGTACCCGCGCTTAGGGTGACGCCGTGTCCACTTACGGTGGCAATAAGAGCGATGGGCCCCAGCGTGGCGCGCACTGCAGGCCGCTGAATTTTCGGGAGGGAGAGACTGACCTG
>JACCRS010000091.1 GCA_013813435.1 Gemmatimonadales bacterium | reverse complement strand
CCATACACATGTCCATGGTGACTCGTCCCACCACCGGCACGAGCCGTCCGTTAATTTCGATCTCACGGCGCCATCGCTCCCTTCCCTCCGCTGGGCTCCCCCGCGGAAACCCGTCGCCATAGCCCAGAGCTACAGTGGCCACCGTGACATTCTCGTCGGCCTTCCAAGTGGCACCGTACCCAACGGTGTCGCCCGCGGCAATCGAGCGAACCGCCACTACCCGGCCCCGCAGGGCGGCCACCGGGCGTGGGGTCACAGTACCAGCAGCACCCCCGTACAGAAAGATGCCCGGCCGGACGAGATCACCGGCGAACGACTTTCCCTGGAGTGACGCGGCGCTATTGGCAGCGTGAACCATCGCGGGGCGCCGCGGCAGCGTTCGGAGCGCTTCCTGGAAGCGGTCCCACTGGCACTGAGTGGCGCTGGCATCGGACTCGGCCGCAAGAAAATGGGTAAAGGCGCCCTCCCATCCGCTGGCGCTCGCGAGCAGAGTCGCCAGGCGACTGAGAGTGGCGCTGTCGTTCCACCGCACACCGGCGCGACTCATGCCGGTGTCGATTTCCAGGTGGAACGGCCGTTCACTCTGCGCTGTCCAGCTCTCCAGAGCCGGAACATCTCCCAGTGAAGGACGCAGGTCGAGCTTCAGATATTGCTCGATCCACTGTGGTATCAGGGGCGTGAAAACCAGGATCGGGCGGGTAATGCCGGCTGCTCGCAGTGCAGCTGCCTCCTCGACCGCAGCGACGCCAAAGCCCCACGGATCGACACTCTCGAGCGCGCGGGCCACCTCCACCGCACCCAAGCCGTAACCGTTAGCTTTGACCATCGGCAACAGCCTGCTGCCAGAGACCGCGGCCACCGTTCGGGCGTTAGCTGAAAGCGCCGCCAGGTCTACATCCACCCAGGCGCGTGTGGTTTCGGGGGAAAGGGTCATGGGCGAGCCGGCGTTATCATATTCGTCGAGAGGGCTAGATGCAAGACAATTCAGCGCTCGGACGCGCAATGGCAACGGTTCGCGACCTCCGAACACGCTGTGCGTGGGATCGGGCACAAACCCGGGAAACTTTGCGCCCGTACCTGATCGAAGAGGTGCTGGAGTTGGACCACGCGTTGGGGGAAGGAGATCCGGGGCAGATCCGGGCGGAGCTGAGCGACCTGCTGCTTCACCTGGCATTCCAGCTGGTGCTTGCCGAAGAGCTGGATGAATTCCAAACCGGTGAAGTGGCCGATGAGCTCGAAAGAAAGATGCGACGCCGCCACCCTCATCTCTTTGACCTTGGCGCCGCTGAGCCCTGGGAGCGAATCAAACGGCGCGAGCGAGGCGGCAACGTTCTTGGCGGCCTGGTCCCTACCCTGCCACCGCTCTTGATGGCGACCCGGCTGCAGGAACGCGCCGCGTCGGTTGGCTTCGACTGGCCCGACGTAGCAGGTCCCCTCGGCAAGGTTCGGGAAGAGCTCACCGAGGTGGAGGATGAGCTGCGCGGCCGGGTAAACTCCGGACCCGCGGACCGCGAGCCCGATCCCAATGCTCCCGGGGACGGACCCAGCGACGAGCTACGGAGCGAGATCGGCGATCTCCTGTTCGCGGTGGTGAACCTCGCCCGAAAAGCAGGAGTTCCCGCCGGTCCCGCTCTTGACGGAGCCAACCGAAAGTTCCGGGAGCGCTTCGAGAGGATAGAGCAACTGGCGTCTGAGCGGCGGATCGAGTTGGGATCGGCTGGGCTGCAGGTGCTGGATGGGCTGTGGGACGAGGTGAAGAGCGTAAGCGGTAAGCGGTAAGCGGTAAGCGGGAGATGGGTGGTGGCCCGCTCACCGCTCACGCTGTTTCATCACGGATACAGCCGATGAATCTGCCTGGGAAAGGCAATCGCCTCCCGGATGTGGGGGATCCCGCAGATCCAGGCTATGGTGCGCTCGACCCCCAGGCCGAAGCCCGAGTGGACGAACGTGCCGTACCTGCGTAGGTCGAGATACCAGCGATAGATTTCCGGGTCGAGACCCTGCTCCTCGATGCGGGCGAGAAGTTTGTCGTAACTGTCCTCCCGCTGAGACCCGCCGATGATCTCACCATATCCTTCGGGCGCTAGACAATCATTATTCAGCACCGTCCTGGGGTCATCGGGATTCTCCTTCATGTAGAACGCCTTCACCTGCCTGGGGTAGTTATATACCAGGACCGGGCGGTCGAATTCCTTCGCCAGAAGGGTCTCGTCATCGCCTCCCAGGTCCTTGCCCCAGGTAATATCGGAACCGAGGACACTCAGGCGGGATACGGCGTCGGAGTACGAGATCCGCGGAAACGGTGCTTGGACTCGCTGCAGCGAGGTGGTGTCACGCTCCAGCTCCTTGAGCTCCTCCTGCCGGCGGTCCAGTGCTCGGCCGACGATGTAGGTCACGAACTCTTGCTGCAGCCGCATGTTCGCGTCGGAGTCGCTGAATGCCACCTCCGGTTCGACCATCCAGAACTCGGTGAGATGCCGCCTGGTCTTCGACTTTTCCGCGCGGAAGGTGGGGCCGAAACAGTAAACCTTGCCGTGCGCAGCGGCCGCTGCCTCTACATAAAGCTGCCCGGTCTGCGCCAGGTACGCATTTCCGAGATCGAAGTACTCGGTCGCAAACAGGTTGCCGGCCTCTTCGCCGATGGCCCCGGTGAGGATTGGGGTGTCTACCAGGATGAAGTCGCGCTGATAGAAGAAGTCGCGGATGGCCTGAACCACTTCGTGGCGAACTCGTGCCACCGCCGCCTGGCGCCGACTTCGGAGCCACAGATGTCTATGTTCGAAGAGGAAAGTCGTCCCATGTTCTTTGGGAGTGATCGGATACTCGGGGCTGGCTCCAAGTACCTCGATGTCCTGCAGTCCCAGCTCATAACCGCCCGGAGACCGCGGCTCTTCCCGCACCGTCCCGGTAATGCCGACACTGGTCTCCTGGGTGAGTGATTCGAAAGCCGCCCAGATCGGGGCGGGCACCTCTTTCCTGGATAGAACCCCTTGCACTGTTCCCGAGCCGTCCCGCACCACCACAAACGCGACCTTGCCGCTCGAGCGGGTGGTGACAACCCATCCCCGGACCGTGACCGTCTCGCCGACGTGTGCGCGGAGTCCGCTGATCTCTACAGCCGTCATGCCGTATCCGATGGGAAAATGAGGCCGACCCGAGGAGCGTTGAGTCTAGCCCTGCTCCTGGGAAGCGTCAACGCGGGCTGCGTGAACTTCCGGCCGCCCCCAACGCCCCTTGCCGCCAGCGCCGCGGGCGATGCACCTACGCCGGTTTGGACCACCCGCGCAGGCCGAAGGCTCGCGGGCAGAGTCGTGGTCCAGGACAACATTCTTTATGCCGGGGGAATGGACCGCAAAGTCTACGCGGTAGATCTCGCCAGCGGAGAAGTGCGCTGGTCCGCACGTCTCTCCGGCATGATCGTGGGAGGCGTGATTCTGTCCGGCGACACCGTCTTCATCGCCACCTCCCGCCCGGAAGGCCGGGTGCAAGCGCTCGGCAGCGCCAAGGGAAATCGCATCTGGCGCACCTCAGCCGACCCTGTCGCTGCACCGCTTGCCCTGATTGGCGGGCTGCTCGTAGCGGAAACCCAGCGCGGCGAAGTTCTGGGCCTGGACCCACGCAGTGGCAAGGTTCGTTGGCGCCGCCGGGTGGGAACGGCCCGTGGTCCCGCTACCGATGTAGGAGACGGGGCGCTGCTGGTCTCCACTACCGATTCCTTGTTCCGGCTCTCGCTCTCCGACGGGAAGGTTACCCACCGGACGGCGTCTCCCGGCACCGTCGTCGGTTCCTGGCTGCACCTCGGCGAATCCCTTATCGCGGGGACCGCCGATTCACAGGTCGTGTCGATTCGGCCCACGGACCTGCGCCGTAACTGGACTCTGGCGGTAGATGCGCCGATTCTCGGTGCGCCCGCCGCGCTCGGAGACACCCTGTTTCTGGCCACCCGCATCGGCTCGGTTTATCGTGTCGATCTCAATGCGGAGCCAGAGGCCCGGCGGGTCGCTAGTCTGGAATGGCCGGTCACTGCCCCCCTCACCATCGCAGGAGGACAGTTTCTGCTGGGAGGCGCAGACGGGACCATACGCGCATTGAGGTCCGACGGCAGTGAAATCTGGCGGATCCGGATCTGGCGGCCGGTCGAGCTGGGCCCCATTCCGCTGGCTGATGGTCTTCTGGCCATCGGCGGCAACGGCGACCTCCACCGGTACCGCAGATGACGCGTATATTTCTGGCCTTAGCCGTTTTCTTCACGCTGAGCGGCCAGGCTGAGGCCCAGGGACTCGGCCCTGCCGTCAAGTATGGCAAGTGGGCTCTGCTGGCCGGCGCTATCGGAATGAATTACCTGGCAGTGCGGGCCCACGATCGCGCCGACGATGTCTTCGGCGCCCTGGAAGCCCAGTGCGTCGATCTACACGAGCGTTGCGCCCTTGGGCCGGACGGTGGCTACGCCGATCCGGGTATCGAAGCTCTTTATCAATCTTCCCTGCAATATGATCGCCGGGCGCGGCTGTGGCTCATCGGCGGTGAGAGTGCTCTGGTTGGCTCTGCCGCGCTGTTCATATGGGAGCTGGCCCGTCCCAAGAATCGGCCGGATAACATTCCGTTTGAGCCGGAGGTCCGCAGTTTACGAGCGGGCGGTACCGGATTGGGGGTGCGCCTGGCGTTTTAGCAGCGCTCTTCAAGGGCACGGTGCTAGCTGGCATCGTCCTGACAAGTTTCACCACAGAGGCACAGAGGGAGCGTCCACAGCCATAGCCCCATCACCCATTGATGATGCGGTACACACCATGCCGAAGTACATCAACATTGAAATTGATCAACTGGCCTAATCGAAGGCCGGTCAATTTCAGGTACGTTAATACCTGTGCACGGTGGACCTCCGCAAATACAACTCCCTACAAAGGCACATTTCATAGGCAGACTCCAGGAGGCCAGGTCCGAGCCTCCTGTGCACTTCGATGGCCGCACCCACGATGTCGTGAGTGCGGAAAGATGGCCCCTCTGTGCCTCTGTGGTGAATCATCCATCGACAATGTCGAAGCCGCAGCGGTGCCGATAACCCAACGAGCGCGGGGAGTACCGGTTAACCCACCCGGAACAGCTCAACAGCCCGCGGATACCGGGCCACCGCCCGCTCCCGAAGCTGTTGATTCTCCCTCCGCTGTAACGCCGGGTCGGCCTCGATCACTTTCATGGCCAGATCTCTCGCCTTGGCGAGGAGGTCGGCATCGGCCGGCAGCCGGGCATGCCGGACCTCGAACCCGCCGGACTGCCGAGCCCCGATGAGATCGCCCATTCCCCGCTCCGCCAAATCGAGCTCTGCAATCTTGAACCCGTCCTGGGTCGCGGCGAAACCATTCAACCGCTGCGGAGCGCCGCTTTCCGCCAGCAGAATGCAGTAGCTCTCCTCGGTCCCGCGGCCGATTCGACCGCGCAGTTGATGAAGTTGCGCCAGGCCAAACCTTTCCGGATGCTCGATCACCATGATCGTCGCGTCCGGCACATCGATTCCCACCTCGATGACGGTGGTTGCAACCAGGACCCTTACCTCTCCACTGCGGAAGCGCCGCATCACCCTATCGCGCTCTTCGCCCTTGAGCCGGCCGTGAACCAGACCGACCGGTAGCTCAGGCCACCGGGCAGTCAGGGTCTGGGCCATCGTCTCAGCCGCGCGCAGGTCGGCCCGCTCCGATTCTTCGATGACCGGCAGGACGATGTACGCCTGCTTCCCCTGGCCGCACTCCTCCCGAACGAAATCCATTACTCGGTCCCGCTGGCCGGTGCCGCGGACAGCGGTGCGAACCATTCCCCGCCCCGGGGGACGTTGCCGCAGAGTGGACACGTCGAGGTCGCCATAGAGAGTCAGCGCCAGCGAGCGGGGAATTGGCGTGGCCGTAAGGAGCAGCACATCCGGCGCCGGCCCCTTCCCTATGAGCGCCGCTCGTTGCTCCACCCCGAACCGGTGCTGCTCATCGATCACCACCAGGCCAAGCCGGTGGAAAGCCACGCTCTCCTGCAGCAGTGCATGGGTTCCCACCACGACCCGTGCCTGCCCCGCGGCAATGCGCTGTTTGACCGCGGCCTTGGCGGCGCCGGTCTGACGTCCCAGCAGCAGCTCCGGTCTGATGTCCAGGGGTGCGAGCAGGGTCTCGAGAGTGGTGCCGTGCTGCTCTGCCAGCAGTTCGGTCGGCGCCATCAGCGCGGCTTGAAAGTCGTTCTCCACCGCCAGCAGCATGGCGAAGAGCGCTACCACCGTCTTACCGGTCCCCACGTCGCCCATCAGCAGCCGGTGCATGCGGTCGGGGGCCGTCATATCGGCGGTGATCTCGCGGAGGGCTTGCTGCTGATCTCCGGTGAGATTCCAGGGGAGGTGCTGCTTGAGCCTGGTCGTGAGTTGTCGCTTGAGGGTGAACGCCACTCCGCTCCGGTGGCGTTTTGCCACCGAGCGGGCGCGAATCAGCATCAGTTGCAGGTCGAAAAGCTCGTCGAAAGCCAGACGGCGCCTGCCTCGCTCCGCCTCCGCCGCCGAAGCGGGCCGGTGCACCGCCCGTAACGCCTCGGGCAACTGCAACAGGTCTAAACTTAGGCGCAGCGGGTCAGGGAGACCGTCATGGGACAACGATATCAGCCGCTCGAGGTGCCGGTCGATCAATGAGCGGATCACCTTGTGGCTGAGGCCTTCAGTGGCGGGATAAACCGGCAGAACCTTCCCCGCGGGGAGTGGATCCGCATCCGTGTCGGCGTCGCCGAGGATCACGAACTCGCGGGGCACCATTTGGCGTCCGTGATAGAATCGAACCGGACCTGAGACCAGCAGGGTCTGCCCGATTAAGATCGACCGATCGAGAAATGGCTGGCCTGGCCATACGCACTCCAGCACGCCGCTGTCGTCGCGCAGAACCGCGTGGAAGATGCGGAGTCCGCGGCGGGTGGGAAGCACGCCCTTGGCCATTACCCGGCCCACGCAGGCGACTTCCTGACCCAGGTGTGCCTGGGCGAGCGGGGTGACAGTCGAGGCGTCTATGTATCGGTGGGGCAGGTGCCAGAGAAGATCGCGCGCGGTGCGGATTCCCAGGCGTTCCAGCGCTTCGGCGCGCCGCTCTCCGATTCCTTTCAGGAACTTGACCGGGGTGTCCAGGCGGGCTGCCGGGGCGGCACGTGGCGCCATCCGCTGCTAGGAAGCCTCCACCGCTGTTTCCGCCAGGAGGTTCTCGGCAAATCGCTCGGCGTCGAACGGTTCCAGATCCTCCACCGCTTCACCCAGACCGATGAAACGAACCGGCAGCGACAGCTCGCGCCGAACCGCGGCGACGGCGCCGCCACGGGCGCTGCCGTCGAGCTTGGTCACCACGATCCCGGTGGGAGAAACCGCGGCCGAGAAGAGCTTACCCTGCTGAACTGCATTCTGCCCTACCGTGCCATCGAGGACCAGCAGGGTTTCGTGGGGCGCACCAGGCAAGCGCCGGGCGATCACCCGTGCCACCTTCCGCAGCTCGTCCATCAACCCTTCCTGGGTGTGGAGCCGCCCTGCAGTATCGATGATCACCGTATCGACACCGCGCGAGATGGCGGCATCGATCGCGTCGAAGGCTACCGCCGCCGGATCGCCTCCGGGCGCGCCCGCCACGCAGGGCAATCGGAGCCGATTAGCCCAGACCTGCAGCTGGGCGATGGCGCCGGCCCGATAGGTGTCGGCGGCAGCGAGCAACACCGACCGGCCTTCCTCCTGTAATCGCGACGCCAGCTTGGCTGCCGTAGTTGTCTTTCCGGTGCCGTTGACCCCCACCAGAAGAATGATGGTGGGACCTGGCTCGGCCCGGACGATGTCACCAGGGTTCTCGGGGCCCGCCAGCATTGCACTGAGGCGCTCCTGCAGCGCGCGCTTGAGATCGGCTTCGGTCTTGAGCTTTCCACGCCGCACCTCGTCCTCCAGTGCCTGTATGAGCTCGACCGTTGCCGGCACGCCGAAGTCTGCCTCGATCAGCAGCCGCTCCAGGTTCTCGAGATCGTCCGCGTTGAGGCCACGCATGAGCGCCCCAACGTCGGTCAGCGCGACCTGTTTGATGCGGGACCACAGACTCTGTTTCTCGATGCCGCGTAATCTGCTGGGCTTCATCCGAGAAATGTATCACCTCAACGGAGGCCGAGCCGCCGGCGAGCCAGCCATTCAGCAGACAGCGCCAGCGCACCGAGCGCGAAGAGCCAGAGCCAGTCCCTGGCGGTGGTGCGTCCCGCCTGCCGCGCAGCTCGGCCTTCGCCCGATGTGAGAGATGCCGGCCGGGGCAGAAACTCCTCTGAGTACTGCTCTACCGCGACTGTCCCTGAGGCGCCACTCGGCAGCCGGTAGCGGTACTCTCCGGGTGCCAGCCAGACCGGCGCCCGGCCATCGCCGCCGAAGTGAAGCGTGTCGATGCTCTCCCCGGCGCTGCTCGACCAGACGACCACCTGGGGAACAGCGGTGCCGGATCCGAGCCACTCGAAGACAATAGGGCGGCCATTGGGGACCACTGGCTGAATCGGCCGGGCTGCTCCTTGAACGGAGTCCGCGGCACCCAGCAGCCAGCTCGCTGTCGCCGCTACCCATGACCGGTAGCTCTGCTCACTTGACCCTCCCCGGAAGGGCCAGCGCCAAAGACCCTCCACCGCCACTATGACTCGGCGAACCCGGCCCTCCTGACGTCCGAACACGGCTGGGCGCTCCGGTCCCCGCCGGCCAAGCTGGGCATACAGAGCCACCCAGTCCCGGGGACCGGGCGACAACTGGGTGAGCAGGAAAGCGGGCGGGAACGAGTCGACCGGCTGACCCAGGAACGCACCAGCGAGCGGCGAAGCATCTGACTCGGAGAGATACCAGTCGCCGGGCATCTGGGTTTCACCGCCTTCCCCGCTGGGCCAGCTCCAGACACCGCGCGCTGCCGTTCCCTCGGCCAGCTCTTTGACTCCGCCTTTAAGAATCAACAGGTCCGATCTTCGAGCCGCCCGCCGAACCACGTCGGCGGACACCGGGCCCAGATCGCTCATCGTCCGCCACCGGCCGCCCTCGAAGCGAACATAGCCCCGGACCGGCAACCGTCCGACTTCACGAAGCGTGCGATACAGAAAGCGGCTGTCCCAGTCCGCGGGCGACGCCAGAAACACGACCCCCGGCGTAGCCACCACCGTCACCAGGTGGAGCCGGGTGTCGGTTCGAGGCTCCGCATCCTTAGCCCGCGGCAGCGTCACCCTGAGGAGATGGTCACCCGCCGCCAGGGCTGAAGAGGCGATAACGATGCGGGCTCGTCCTCCGCCTTCGCCCCGAAGCCGAACGTTCCTCGACGCCAACCGCTTGCTTCCCGACAGCACCTCGACCGCTACACTGTCGGTCGAGGCTCCGCCGGTCGGCTGCACATCGACTTCCAGCGGTATCGAGTCGCCCGAGCTCACCCGACTCGGGCCGGTGACACGGGTGATCGCCAGATCCGACTGCGGAGACCGGGGAAAAATCCTGGTCGTACTCCGGGCGAGGAGGTCGGGTGCGATCTCACGCAGGTCTTCGATCTCTCCATCGCTTACTACCACCAGCGGACGGTCTGAGGCCGATGCCGCCACGAGTACCGGCACCAGCAAAGACCGGCCCCGTGAAGCGGTGGAGTCGAAGCTCGGCCGTTCATCGCCGAAGTAGCGCACCTCGCCCCAGTGTGCAGCCGAGTCTCTGGCTTCAGACCACCGGCCGCCCGGAGCCTCCATGCTGAGGGAGGCGTCGAGCAGCACCAGAGGCCGGAGCGGAGTGCCTGCCACTGGACAGCTCACGTTGACCAGCAAGAGTCCGAGTGCAGTCCAGGCAACCCCGCGGCACACCAGCGGAATCCAGGCGCGGCCGCCCAGCCGCTCCAGACCCAGATAGGTGAAGGCCGCCAGCCCGAATGCGGCGACGATTATGAGGACGAAGAGCATGCCGCGGCTTGGATCGCCTCGGGGACGCTCAAGCGACCCACGTACAGAGCGCGCCCCACTATCACGCCTTGAACGCCGGCCTGGCAGGCCGCTCGAATGTCATCCGCTCCGGCGATACCTCCGCTCACGATCACCGAGCCGCCTGTCGCTCGCAGCGCCACCGCGCCTGCAAGGTCGGGCCCGGTGAGCATCCCGTCACGGCTTATATCGGTATAGATCAGAGTTTTGACGCCGGCCTTGACCACACTCCTTGCCAGCTCGTCTGCCCGCATCGTGGACGTTTCAGTCCAGCCCCGCAGAGCTACCATCCCATCACGCGCATCGATAGCAACGGCCAGCTGCTCGGCCCGCACGGCCATCAGAGCCTGGTGAAGGAAGCTCGGGTCAGTGGCGGCCGCTGTGCCGATGACTGCCCGGGCAAAGCCGAGATCCAGAGCTTCGCGGACCAGTTCCATGCTCCGCAGCCCACCACCAAGCTGAAGTCGCAGCCTGGAGGCCACGCCCTCCGCTACGCGACGGACCGTGGCCATGTTGTCGCCGGTCCCGAACGCCCGATCCAGGTCGACCACATGAATCCAGCGCGCCCCCTCCGCGACAAAACGCTCGGCGACCGCCACGGGATCTTCCCCATAAACGGTTTGCCGCGACCGCTCGCCCTGGCTCAGGCGAACGACGCGGCCATTTCGTATGTCGATGGAGGGAAGGAGGTCCACTACTCGGGCGCTACGGCATCCACCGCTTCGAGGTTTCAGCAGCCTGTTGGGCGATCGCGTCGGGTTGGGCCGTAACTTCAGTTGGCTGACGAAGAGCCGCGAGCAGTCGGTCACGCTCTTGCTCGAAGGCCGGGCGATCGGCTTTCGGAACCGGAGCACCACCGCCGATCTTTACCCGCCGGGAATCCTTCGCCACGCCGTTGATGCGGAACTCGTAGTGAAGGTGGGGGCCGCTGGCCAGCCCGGTCGCGCCGACATACCCGATAACGTGCCCCTGCTCGACTCGCGTGCCCCGGCCCATCTTGCGGGCGAAGCCGCGAAGATGCCCGTATCGGGTCGTGATACCGTTCAGGTGGCGCAGCTCGACCAGGTTTCCGTAGCCGCCGGCCCAGCCGGCCCGGAGCACCACCCCATCGCCCGCGGCCATAACCGGAGTGCCGGGGCGAGCCGCGTAATCGGTGCCCTCGTGCCGTCGGACTCTGCCGAGCACTGGGTGAAACCGCGCACCCGCGAAGTTGGAGGAGATCCGGCGAAATTCGACGGGAGCTCGCAGGAAAGCGCGCCGGAGCGATCCACCGTCAGTGTCGAAGTACAGTGCGCTCCTTACCGTTGGGGGAGTGAATCGGAAGGCGGTCAGACTCTTGCCGGATATTGTCAGGTCGCTGGCCATAACCCGGCCGAATCGAACCTCGCCGTCCTCAGATACCAGGCGTTCGAATACCACCTTGAACCGGTCGCCCGGGCGAATGTCCCTGGTAAAGTCGACTTCCCATGCGTACACGTCGGCAAGATCCCACGCCAGCCTCAGACGGTTACCGCTGTCGAGCTGCTGGTTGCTGACGCCGGCATCCAGCGCTTCATACAACGAGTTGTCGATGGGTCCCTCTATGCGCATCTCCTGCGGGATCCAGCGAATTGGCTGGGCCTCCGCGTTCCAGCCGTCGGCCATACGGCGAAACGTGACTCGCTGTTCCGGAGTGGTGCGTACCATGATATGAGATGGAGCAGAATCGCTTGCGGGTCGGCGGAAGGTGAAGACCAGTCCGGGCCGGAGGCGGCGTGGGTTCAAGGCGAACGAAGGGTCCAGCCTTTGGAAGTCGATTCCAGCCACGTTATGACGGGCGAAAAGGGCGGACAGCGTCTCGCCGCTTTGCAGCGTATCGGCGGTTTCGGTGAAGAGTTCAGCCGGCGGTGCGGCCCTTGCCGGCTCAGCCGGCGGTAAGGGCAGTCGCTGCCACGGCCAATCGCCCCTCAGGCCGAAGAAGGCGGCGGCGCCGATTACCGCCAGGGCCAGCGAGAGGTACAGCCCCGGTCGCATCAATCCATCTGCCGACGTATGAACGTCGGGATCTCCATCTCGGGTACGTCAGATGGAGTGCCGGACGCCGGCGTCTGGTGAATCCGGGGCTGAGACCGGGTGATTACCGGAGCTGCGGGCGGCACCGGCGTTGCGGGCCGCTGCCTTGAAGACGGGAAATTGATAACCCCGGCAGCGCCCGATGCGCGCCCCACCGGCTGCTCAGTGCTGACGGGCCGGTCGAAACCGGTGGCGATCACGGTAACCCGTATCTCCCCGTGCATGGCGGGGTCGTTTCCCGCTCCGAAAATTATCTCCGCGTCGTCACCCACCGCATCGTGAATGATGTCGTTGATCTGGGTTGTCTCGCCCAGAGTGAGGTCGTCCCCGCCGATGATGTTGATAAGCACACCCATGGCGCCGGCGATGGAGATGTTATCCAGCAACGGGCTTGAAATCGCCTGCTGGGCTGCCTCCAGGGCTCGATTCTCACCTCGCCCGATTCCCGTGCCCATCAGCGCCGCCCCACCGTTCTGCATCACGGTCCGTACGTCTGCGAAGTCCACGTTGATGATGCCGGTCGAGGTAATCAGGCTGGCAATGCCCTGGGTGGCGTGAAGCAGAACCTCGTCGGCCTTCTTGAGGGCTTCCTGAAAGGGAATCCCCTTCCCCACTACCGCCAGCAGCCGCTCGTTGGGCACCACGATCATTGTATCGACGTTCTTGCGCATTTCGCCGATACCGCCTTCGGCCTGTTTCATCCGTCGGCGACCCTCGAAAAGAAACGGTTTGGTGACGATGCCGACGGTGAGCGCTCCGGCCTCGCGCGCCATCTGTGCCACCACCGGTGCGGCGCCAGTCCCGGTGCCGCCGCCCATGCCGCAGGTGACGAAGACCATGTCGGCACCCTGGACCGCGTGGAGCACTTCGTCGCGGTTCTCCTCGACGGCTTGGCGGCCGATCTCGGGGCGGGCGCCGGCGCCGAGTCCGCGGGTCAGCTTCCGGCCGATCTGGATTTTGATGTCGGACTTGGACATCGCCAGAGCCTGCGAATCGGTGTTCACCGAGATGAACTCGACCCCTCCGAGCTGGTCCTCGATCATCCGGTTGACGGCGTTGCCGCCGCCCCCGCCGACGCCGACCACCTTCATCCGCGCGGTCTGCGCCGCGCCCTCCTCCAGCTCAAAGATCATGATCATGTCCTCGAAACCAACTCAGAAGAAGTCTTGAAGCCACCGTTTCACCGGAGCCAGCACCTTCTCCACTGCCGGTGACTTCCGCGTACCCGTTCCCAACCCACCGCTGACCGCTACCTGCCGGGCCCCGTAAAGCACCAGGCCCGCCGGAACTGCCATCCGCGGGGATTCGACGCTGTCTGCCAGCCCCCGCAGGCGCTGCCCGGGAACACCACACCGGGCCGGCATGGCAAATACCTCCCGAGCCAGCTCTACGATTCCCGGTGCCAGCGCCCCACCCCCGGTCACGATTACTCCTGCCGGTAAGCGCTGATGATACCCAGCCCGCGTGATCTCGTCGAGCGCGTACTCCAGGACCTCCTGGAGGCGCATGTGCATGATATGCGAGAGCACCCGACGTTGTGCATTGCGGGCACCCTGTCCTGGAGTGCTCGGAAGATCGAACACATCGCTCTCCGGCACCAGCGGCTCGAAGGCGGCGCCGAATCGTTCCTTGAGCCGCTCCGCGTCGTGCTGCGTCACCTGAAGACCGTGCACGATATCCGCAGTCACGTGACCGCCAGCGCAAAGGAGCGATCCGGTGTGACGAATCTTACCGCTGTGAAAGATCGAGACGTTAGTGGACCCGCCGCCCAGCTCGATAATAGCGCATCCCAATTCGATCTCGTCCGGCGTAAGCACCGCCAACGAGGCGGCCAGGGGCTCCAGGACCAGCTCAGCGACTTGATAGCCTGCCCGCTCGACGCACTTGCGCAGGTTCTGCAGCACGCTCGAAAGCACCGTCACCAGATAGACCTCGGCCTCGAGGCGGGACCCCGTCATTCCGATCGGCTCGCTGATGCCCCCCTGCTGATCGATCAGATAATCCTGCGGGATGGCGTGCAGCAGCTCGTGGTCGCGGCCGAAGCTTACGTTGCTCGCCATGTCATTTACCCGGGCCACATCGCTGGTGCGTATTTCGTCGCCGGTAACCGATACCATGCCGTGCGAGCTGCGGCCCGCCACGTGCTCGCCCGCTATTCCGCAGTAGATCGATCCGACCTCGACACCAGCCATGCGCTGGGCGCTCTTCATGGCTTTGTCGATCGCCCGAGTGGTCTCTTCGATGTCTCGGACCACACCCCGGCGGATCCCGCCACTCCGCTCCACACCCAGTCCCAGAATTTTCGCCCCCGGATCACGCGCATCACCGGTGACCTCGGCTATCACAGCAACGACCTTGGTGGAGCCCAGGTCAAGCGCCGCGATGAGGCGCTGCGGCTGGCTGCTCATACGCCGGCCCGGACGATTACCTGCCCCGGGTAACGCCCGTCGAGCTCCTGATAGGTCCGCCCCTGCCGGGCCAAGTCCTGGGCGACCGCCATCACCGCTCGAATATCCTCCGCCGTGACCGCCGGGCCGAACCAGAAGCGACGCCCATCCACATCGAGCAACACGTCATCTTTCACCCGCCAGGCGGTACGAATTCTTGCGAACAGCGCCGGATCGTGCTGCTGGATCCTGGCCAGCACTCTCGCCACCTTCCCATCCGCACTGGCGGCTACCGGCAGATCGGGAGCAGAGGCTGCTGGGTCGAAGGGGAGGACCGTGCCGCTGGAGTCGAGCAGGGCCATCCGGCTGCCTCTGAGCGCCAGCGCCACCGGCACTGCCTCGACCACCACGATCTCGAGAGTCCCGGGAAGCCTGCGTCTTACATCGGCGGAGATCACCCCCGGCAACGCTCGCAGGTGACGGCCGGCCGCGGTCAGGTCAGCGAACACCGTCGCTTCAGAGTCCAGCTCGAGTGCCGCGATCACTTTGGCCGGAGCAAGATACTGAAGTCCCGCAATTTCGACCCGCCTTATCCGGAAGAAGTCCAGTCGTTGCAGAACCTCTGGTGCACCGAGCCAGACCAGCCCACCGGTAATAACGGCAGCGAACAGTTTGAGGCTCAGACGGAGTCGCGGGTAGCGGACTCCGGCGGTTTTCAGGCTGCGCTCAGCCAACCAACCAGCTCGGGAGCTACCCGGGTGATGTCGCCGGCGCCGAGCGTGAGAACCACATCGCCCGGTCGAAGCTCCTGATAGACGTTCCGCCCCACATCGGCCCGGGTAGGTTGGAACCGGGCATCGGCACCGGCCCGCTCCGCGGCCTCCGCCACCTGCTGCCCGCTCACGCCGGCGATCGGCTGTTCACGGGCGGGATAGATCTCGGTCACGAACACCAGGTCGGCCACTGCCAGGGCCTCACCCATCGCCTGGCCATGTGCGGCGGTGCGCGAGTATAGGTGGGGCTGAAATACGGCCACCAGCCGCCGCCCCGGATAAGCCTGACGCGCCGCTGAAAGTGTGGCCACGAGCTCCGAGGGATGGTGTGCGTAATCGTCGACCACCGCCACGCCGGCGAACTCTCCCAGCCGCTCGAAGCGGCGACCCACCCCCTGGAACTCAGCGAGGGCAGCGGCGGCAGGCTCGAGGGCTCCGCCCAAAGCGTCCACCGCACCTAGCGCGGCCACGGCGTTCCGCAGGTTGTGGAGCCCAGGAACCTTCAGCCGAAGCCTGGTTTGTCGCCCGTCCCGCCAGACGATCCGGGCCTCGGTAGAGTCTGCCTGTTGTACCACGTCGCTGATCCGGATATCTGCGTTTGCCGCGCAGCCGAACCGGCGTATGGCGGTGCCCACTCGTGTACTGACCTTTTGAGCTCCCGGATCGTCGGCGTTGATGATGGCGGTGTCAGCGCGCCCGGCGAACTCCACGAACGCATCTTCCAGCGCCCCCATCGATCCGTAGCACTCGAGATGATCGGGCTCCACGTTGTTGACGATCGCCACAGTGGGGTAGAGCGTGAGGAAAGCCTTGTCGTACTCGTCGGCTTCGACCACAAAAAGTTCAGCTCCGGCCACCCGCGCGTTGCCACCCCAACTGCTGACTCTTCCGCCGGCAATACCGGTCGGGTTCAACCCCGCTGCCGCCAACGCCTCCGTCGCCATGACGGTGGTAGTCGTCTTGCCATGGGTGCCCGATACTCCCACCGCGCGGGCACCAACTATCAGCTCGGCGAGAGCCACCTTGCGAGGGATGATGTCCAGACCCATCTGCCGCGCTCGTTCCAGCTCCGGATGACCCGGCGGCACGGCAGCGGTCACCACCAGGGCACGAACCCCTTCGAGGTGAGCCGGATCGTGACCTTTTGCAACGCGGACTCCGAGGGCCGCCAGATCTGCGGCACCCGCTGGGTCCATGTCGCAGCCACTCACCGCAACTCCGCGGCGGCAGGCAATCAGTGCGAGCGCACTCATTCCCGCTCCACCGATTCCCATGAAGTGAACGGTGCGCTTATCCGAGGGGTTGAACAGGGGCATGTGTGATGGGCAAATGTAAGATGTCGTTGCGGATACCGAAAGTGCGCGGCTCAGGGAAGTAGTGTCAACAACTTAGACACTATGTCTCTCGCGGCATGCGGTCGTCCGCGCGCCAAGGCCCGTTCGCCCATTTGCTTCCGGGTGACGGGATCCTCGAGCAAACCGGTGACAACTTCTTCCAGGCTGCGGGGCGTGAGATTGGACTGGCTCAGCAGCAGCGAAGCGCCGGCCGATTCCAGGACCCGCGCGTTATGGGACTGGTGATCGGCTGCGGCGGTCGGCAGCGGAACCAGGATGTTCGGAAGCCCCCACGCGCACAGCTCGGCCACGGTGATCATCCCGGCCCGCGATACCACCAGGTCGGCTACAGCGTAGCCGTCGGCCATGGGGTCGAGAAAATCCAAGACATGCACTTGAGGAGGGTGGTGATAGCGCGCAAACTCCTTGTGCGAGCTTCGCCCGGTAACCCATATCAGGATGGCCTCGCGCATCCCTCCCGCGTCCAGCCAGCCCGCAACGGCGCGATTGATGGCTAGCGCCCCCTGGCTCCCACCCGTGACAAGCACGACTGGCCGCTCCCCGTTAACACCGAACCTCGCCGCGACTGAGCTCCTTCGTCCCGGAGCAGGTGGAGCGATCGGATTGCCCGTGTCAAACACCTCGGTGCTCTTTCCGAAGCGGAGCAGCCGGGCTGCTTCGGGAAGGCCGAGATAGACATGACGGACTCGGCGGCTCAGCCAGCGGCTGGCAAGACCCGGATAGGCGTTCTGTTCCTGAATGGCGGTGGATATACCATGGCGCGCTGCCCACCACACTACCGGGCCGGAGGCGTAGCCGCCGGTGCCTATCACAGCCGCCGGCTTCTCGGTCTCGAAGACACGGGCCACCTCCCGCAGCAATCGGCCGGCAACAAAGGGCCACCGGAAGTTTCTCCACCACGCGCGCCGGTAGATCGGTTCGGTGGGTAGCAGATGAAACCGAAAGTCGCGAGTGGGAAGAATGCTCGACTCCACGCCACGGGTAGCCCCAACCAGCACGGGCTCAACCCCGGATGTGTGCTCCTGCAATGCGGTGGCGATGGCAAGCGCCGGCATGAGGTGTCCGCCGGTTCCGCCGCCAGCGATGAGGATGGTGGACGGGCGTACAGATCGGCTGGCGGACAGTGTCAACGACTATTCCCCTTCGATCGCCGCGCAGGCCTTTCCTGCGTCCTTCTGTCCGATTGTCGACCTGTCAGGCTGTTGGCTTTTCCGTCCGTCAGTCCCTCAGTCCGCCTGTCCACCCGTCCATCCGTCCTCCGTTCCCTCGGCCCCGCCGCTCTCGGACTCCCACGAAGCCTGCCGATGTTAATCAGGATTCCAGTTCCCAGCAGCGAGATCACCTGGCTCGACCTGCCGTACGACATGAACGGAAGGGTGAGGCCCGTGGTAGGCATCAATCCCAGCGACACGGCCATGTGCATGAAAGCCGTAAGCCCGATGGTTGCGGTCAGCCCCACGGCCAGGTACTGGCCGAAGGGATCGGTGGCGGTTCTGGCGATCCGAAACCCGAGCCAGCAGAAAAGCGAGAAGAGAGTCACCACGCTCAACACCCCTACAAAGCCCCACTCCTCACCGATGGTGCTGAAAAGAAAGTCGGAATAGGCGTAAGGCAGATAGCCGAGTTTCTGTTGCCCCTCACCGAAACCGACTCCAAAAAGTTGGCCCGAACCGATCCCCACCAGAGACTGATTGATCTGGAATCCGGCATCGGCGGTGGCGTCCCCCGGGTTCATGAAGGTCACCAGCCGAGAAAGGCGGTACTGGGCATCCCGGATCTGGTGAAAAACCAGGATCATGCCCAAACCGGCCAGCAGGGCGAAGTGTCCGATTTTCGCGCCCGAGGTGAAGAGCACCAGTCCGCCGAGCAGCGCGACGAGGGTAGCCATCGACAGGTTAGGCTCGAGCAGAATCATGAGCGAAATCAGTCCCAGCACCAGCGTGAAGGGCAGGACACCCTTCTTGAACTCGCGGACCTGCAGCCCCTTTTTGGAGGCCAGCGCCGCGCACCAGATCACCACTACCAGTCGGGCGAGCTCCGAGGGCTGAAAGTTGATCGGCCCGAGATCCAGCCAGCGCCGGGCGCCATTCACCGGCGGTGATATGGCCAGCGTAAACGGGAGTAGCGGGATCAGCAGGAGTGCGAGCATGATGAAGAGGAGCGGCCATGCCAGCAGACGCCAGCGGTAGTAGTCCATGCGTGAGGCGAGCAGCAAGAGGATACCACCAATCACCGCTCCGGAGAGCTGGCGGAGGGCAAAGCCCAATCCCGCATTCTTGCCCTGCAACGTCACGAGGCTCGCGGCCCCGTACGTCGCCGCGATTCCGAACACAACGAGCACCACGGTGACCATGCCCAAAAGGCGCGTCTCCCATCTGAGCTCGCCGGGATGGCGAACCGCCCTCGGACTCACAGCGCCTCAACCGCGGCGCGAAAGCGGTCCCCGCGCTCTTCGTAGTTCCGGAACATGTCGTAGCTGGAGCAGGCGGGCGACAACAGCACGGCATCTCCCGGCTGCGCCAGCTCCCGCGCGGTCGTGAGAACGTCTCCGAACGTCCCGGCCGGCACAACCTTCAGACTGGTGCTGAGA
>JACCRS010000085.1 GCA_013813435.1 Gemmatimonadales bacterium | reverse complement strand
CGATCACGCTCGACACCTACAGCCATGTGCTGCCCGACATGCAGGAGCGGGCCGCGGCGAAGCTGGAATCCCTACTGTCGCAATCGGCCCCAGCGGCGGGCTAGAGACCTCCTCGGCCTGGGCTTGGCTTACCGAGTTCTACAGAAGCTCGGCGTTCGCCTGTTCCGGATTGTCAGCTCTATCGGCTGCTGAGAGGTTTTGCAGACCTCTGCCTTGCGGCCTGTTCGCGATGCTGGATCAGGAGAGCCGCCGAGCGGCGACGTCCGGCGCCGGCGGAAATCGATGGCCGTCCCCTGGGCCTCCATAGAGTGATCACGCCCGAGGGCTGACCAAGCACGCAAACGGTCCATGTTGTCCGTTGGAGGCGGCATCGCCCGACATTTCACGCCGTATGACGTCGGCAGGTGGTGGGACCATCTGGTTGAGAGGTGCTGATGTGGTCAGCACTTACATCGTTACGACTGACGGCAAAATGTCGGCGGTTCGAACCGGATCGTATCGCCTGATAAGCGTGAGGTCGGTAGTTCAACTCTACCCAGGCCCACTGAAAGCAGAATCGACTGTCCCGCTTGGCGTTCCGGTGCTGAGCGGGATCTCTTTTTCCCGGCGATTTTGGGCCGTGGTGTAATCTGCTGACGGGCACGGTGCGCTGGGACAAGCGCGGCGGGAGTCGCGTCCGGGTCAGACGCGGATTAGGCAGCTCACCCCGGACGGTCGTCTGAACGCCTGCCAGGACGTACGGCCCGGGACTGATCTGTTACTCATGTCCCCGGCTGTTGACGCGCGCTAGGAGGCCGGCCTATGCCTCACGAGGCAGGCGCCTGGAGAGTTGAGCGCCCCAGACGCTGAGTGCGGCGGCCACCACGAACCCGAGGCCAGAGACCCAGAGAGGAGCGGCCCACCCGCCGATCACCGCCGACCAATGGGTCAGCATCCTTGCGAGATGGAACAGAGCGATGAGCGCGAACAGAGTTCGGGAGACGATCAAATAGGCTCTCATAGGCGCCCTTCTGACTGGTAAGGCAGTGCAGCGCTTCGATCGAGTTCCGGCGGCCGTCTAACGACACTGCGCTTCAGCTGCGAAGCGGTAAGGCTCACACTCGACGGATTCTGCGGTCCGCTGCTCGCCATCAGCGCGCAGCGCCTGAGCGGAGCTCGGGACCCATCCGGCCCGTCGGCTGCGTGCGGGTTAGGCCGCACCCTCGCCTGATGACTGCGGGCCGAGTTCCTGCATCTGAGCGAGGTCGATAGGGCGACCTTCGGCAAGGGCACGCCTTGCCTGTTCCAACTGTGCTCGGACCGGTGCGACTAGCGCCTCGTTGCCACCGGCAGCTTCTAGGGCGGCTACGGTACTTTCGAGCTAGGCAAATTGCCTGTTCAGGTGTGGGCGTCAGGCAACGTCCAACTCACGCCGAGGCTTGCACATCCATATACCCAAACACCCAGCAGCCGAGGGCGGCAGCGCCCGCTAGACAAAGGGGCCATTACGAGGCCCCACACACCCGTCTATTTCTTGAATCGGGCCGCTTCCTCCGAGCCACCGGTCACGTCGCCAGCGCTGTACGAATGCGCCCCGGCCCCCGCGAGCTCACCGCCGGCCACGATCAAGTACTCGTCGCGAATGGGACGCCCCTCGAACCAGCATTCCAGAATCTCGCGCACCCCGGCCGCGTAGCGCGCTTGGGCTGACAAGCTCGTACCGGACACATGCGGCGTCATCCCGTGATGCGGCATGGTCCGCCAGGGGTGATCCTTCGGGGCCGGCTGCGGAAACCAAACGTCGCCCGCGTACCCCGCCAGCTGCCCGTTCTTGAGCGCCCGCGCAACCGCATCGCGGTCGCAAATCTTGCCGCGCGCCGTATTCACCAGATAGGCGCCTCGCTTCATCTTGGCGATGAGCGCGTCATTGAACAGATGCTCGGTCTCCGGATGCAGAGGGGTGTTGAGCGTGACCACATCACAGACCCGCACCAGCGCCTCGGCGGTCGGGTGGAAGGTCACGTTCAGCTCTTGCTCGACACTGGGCGCCAGTCGATGGCGATCAGTGTAATGCAACGTCACGTCGAAGGGCTTGAGCCGGCGCAGGACCGCCGTGCCGATGCGCCCGGCGCCCACCGTGCCGACTGCCATCCCTTCCAGGTCGTAGGACCGGGACACGCAGTCCGCGATGTTCCAGCCGCCCTTGACCACCCACTCATAGGACGGGAGGTAATTGCGCACCAGTCCCAGGATCATCATTACCACGTGCTCGGACACGCTGATACTGTTGCAGTAGGTGACCTCGGCGACGGTCATCCCTCGTTCGATGGCGGCCTGGAGATCGACGTGATCCGACCCTATCCCCGCCGTAATCGCGAGCTTGAGTTTCGGGGCCTTCGCGATACGCTCCTTGGTGAGATACGCGGGCCAGAACGGCTGCGAGATCACGATCTCCGCATCCGGCAGCTCGCGCTCGAAGACCGAGTTCGGGCCGTCCTTGTCGGCGGTCACGACCAGCGCGTGGCCCTGTGCTTCGAGAAACTTACGCAGCCCGAGTTCGCCGGAGACGCAGCCGAGCAGTTGACCCGGCTTGAAGTCGATGCGTTTCGGCGTGGGCAGCGTTTGCCCGCCGAGGTACCGCTCGAGCTTGGGGATGTCATCGCGCGCGTATGTGGGTGGATAGCCCTCGACCGGGTCGTCGTACAGCACGCAGAGCACCTTGGTCATTACGTCGCTCCTCTCACATTCGCTTCCCGTGGGTCACCGGGGACAGAGTGGGATTATCACGTGAGTCGCGGTCCGACTCCAGATTTCGCGAGACAGAGTCATGGTTTATCTCCGGTTTTTCGTCTTAAGGTAGCGAGCTACCTCTTCGGCGCAGCCGGCGGCTGGTCGCTCTTGAACACATCACGGTTCTTCGCAATGTACGACTCCCAGTTGGGCGGGACCTC
>JACCRS010000082.1 GCA_013813435.1 Gemmatimonadales bacterium | reverse complement strand
GCAGTGAGTTCCGGTGCTTGGCGCGAGCCCTGTGGTCTGCTCCGTCACAAAAGAACGCAGTGCCTTCGCAGAACCCACAGGTCTCGCTGAGGAAGCTCCGCAACCATGCGGTAGAAACAGCAAGGTGGGGGACGACTACGGTACCATACTGCGACTCCTGACCTCCTGACCCAGCCGTTCCACGAACGCGTCCACCGTCATCACCTCCTGCTTCTTCCCCGCCCCGCGCACCCGCAGCGCCAGACTGTCGGACTCCGCTTCCCTTTGCCCGATAACGGCCATGTAGGGCACCTTGTGCACTTCGCCTTCCCGGATCCGGTAGTTGAGGGTCTCGTTGCGAGCGTCTACATGCACACGGAATCCAGCTTGCTTGAGCCGGTCGGCCAGCTGCCCTGAGGCCTCGGCCTGCGCGTCCGAAATCGGAATCACCCGCACCTGTTCGGGTGCGAGCCACACCGGAAACGCGCCGGCAAAGTGCTCGATCAGATTCCCGGTGAACCGTTCAAGAGTGCCGTAAAGCGCCCGGTGGATCATTGCCGGACGATGGGGCTTGTTGTCGGGGCCGGTGTACTCGAGCTCGAAGCGATCCGGCAGATTGAAGTCCAACTGGATGGTGGGCCCCTGCCAGAGCCGGCCGATCGAGTCGCGGAACTTGATATCGATCTTGGGTCCGTAGAAGGCCCCGCCCCCGGCATCGATCCGGAACGGAATGTTCTTTCTTTCCAGCGCCCGCTGCAGCGTGACTTCCGCTCGATCCCACGTGGCCTCATCGCCCAGCCGCTCCGGCGGTCTGGTCGAGACTTCGAAGTCCAGTTCGAACCCAAAGGTCTGGCGCACCAACCGGTCGACCTGATCCAGGCAAAGAAAAATTTCGTCTTCCACCTGATCAGGCGTGCAGAATATGTGGGCATCGTCCATTGAAAGGCCCCGCACCCGCAGCAGCCCGTGCAGTACGCCGGAGCGCTCGTTCCGGTATACGTTAGCCACCTCGGAGAGCCGAACCGGCAGGTCCCTGTAGCTTCGCTGCTGGCCCTTGTAAATCAGCGCATGCATCGGGCAGTTCATGGGCTTTACCCGGTAACGTACGTCCTCAGCCTCCTCATGGCCTGCCGCCATCGCGGGGTATTGGTTGGCCTCATATAGAGGAAGGTGACCGGAGATCTTGAACAGCTCCTCGCGGGTGATGTTGGGGGTATATACCAGGTCATACCCACTTCGGAGGTTATCGTCCTCAACCGCGCGGGTCAGGAGCCACTTGACCATGGCACCCTTGGGATGCCAGAAGATCAAACCGGGGCCGACCACTTCCTGGATCGAGAATAGATCAAGCTGCTTGCCCAGTACCCGATGATCGCGTTTCCGAGCCTCCTCCAGCCGGTGAAGGTATGCATCCAAATCTTCCTTCTTGAACCAGGCCGTGCCGTAGATCCTCTGGAGCATCTGGCGCTTTTCGTCACCCCTCCAGTAGGCACCCGCGGCATGAAGCAGCTTGAAGTGCTTGAGCCGGCCGGTCCGCGGGATGTGCGGCCCCCGGCAGAGGTCCACGAACGGTCCATCGGTGTAGACCGTTATGGTTTCATGGTCGCCCAACTCGGCAATGCGCTCCAGCTTCAGCGGATCGTCGGCAAAGCGGCGCCGGGCCTCGAGCCGGTCTACCACCTCCCGCACAAAGGGAAAGTCGCGGGCCGCCACTTCCGCCATTTTTGCTTCCAGCCGCTCCAGATCCTCCGGAGTGAACGGGCGATCTACCTGGAAGTCGTAGTAGAACCCATCCTCGATAGGGGGGCCGAAGCCGATCCCGGCGTTGGGAAACAGCTCACGCACCGCTGTGGCAAGGACATGGGCGGAGGAATGGCGCAGAAGCTCCAGAGCCTCCGAGTCCCGCTCTGTCAGAATGGCGAGCGACGCATCCGAGTCTATCGGGCGGTCCAGATCCCGGATCTCGCCATTCACCCTGGCCGCCAGGGCCGCACGTGCCAGGCCGGGTCCGATGCTCTCCGCAACCTGACGCGCCGTGCCGCCTCGGGGCACTTCCCGGTGACTCCCGTCCGGCAGCGTTAAACGCACGGTAGTCATCTGACCGATTCCTGGACCGTCGGAGGTATCACTGGGTGGGTCGTTGGCGCGAAATAGAAAAACAATCCGACCCCCGCAATGATCATCGCCGCCACGATAAGCCACCGGAGCAGCTCCGATCCAGTCAGTGATACGCGATCCTGCTCCATGGGACGGCCTGGCGTTGAAGAGCTTCAGCTTTCAGAACGGAAAAAGGTTAACTTAATCGGAGTGAGAAATCTCCTGTTAGAGGACTGTTCTTGAGACGACGCAAGCAGTTGAGCGGTGCTCAGATTTTTCTTTGGACCACCTTCGGCGTGGGCACCGGGCTGGTGGCCGGCTTTGTCTTGAGTGAGTGGGTGGGCGGGGTTAACCAGACCCGGGTCCGGCGAGTGGCCAAGAGTCTGGGCCACTCCTCGCCGGTTCACCACACCTCTGCTTCATCGGCCCGCGCCGTGGAGGGTGCGCTGACCGGCGAAGCTCGTCTTTCCGGATGCGCGCTGGAGGTGGTGCCGATAAGCCGTAACAGCGTCGAGCTCCGCGGCTGGGTGGGTGACCGTGGCGCACGCACCCTTGCCGCCCGCGTCGCCTGCGCCGTTCCCGGCGTGGACACCGTGGTCAACAGCATCCTGGTTCGCGGCGAAGACGACAGAATCAATCCGGGCGACGAGCGCGTTACTGACCAGAGCGCATGAGCGAACCGCTCGCCCCGCAATACAATCCATCTTCTATCGAGTCCGAGCTCTACCGCTGGTGGACTGAGCAGGGACTCTTCTCCCCCGACGCGCGCGCCCCCGGCTCGGGCGACCCCTATGTCATCCAGATGCCGCCGCCCAACGTCACGGCCGTGCTGCACATGGGCCATGGGCTCAACAACACCGTGCAGGACGTGCTGATCCGCTTCGAGCGTATGCGCGGCCGGCGGACGCTGTGGGTGCCCGGTACCGATCACGCCGGCATCGCCACCCAGAACGTGGTAGAGCGACTGCTGGCACAGGATGGCCTCACTCGCTTCGACCTCGGCCGCGACGCCTTCGTCGAGCGGGTGTGGGCCCACGTGAGAGAAACCGGCGCAGTTATTCTGGACCAGCTCAAGGCGATCGGCAGTTCAGCCGACTGGTCTCGCACTTACTTCACTCTGGATGAGGGGCTGTCTCGCGCCGTAAGGGAAACGTTCGTCCGGCTGTACGAGCAGGGACTGGTCTATCGGGGACATTACATCATCAACTGGTGTCCCCGGTGCCTCACCGCCCTCTCCAACGAGGAAGTGGATAAGGAGGAAGTCGACGGCCGCATCTGGCACCTGCGGTATCCATTGAGCGACGGCAGCGGACACGTCACCGTGGCCACCACCCGCCCGGAGACCATGCTGGGCGACACCGCCGTCGCTGTCCATCCATCCGACGAGCGATACCGGCGTTTGATCGGACGCGAGGTGATGCTGCCGGTGGTGAACCGCAGCATTCCTGTCCTGGCGGACGACGCGGTGGATCCCGAATTTGGATCGGGCGCGGTGAAGGTCACCCCGGCGCACGACCCGTTGGATTTCGAGATCGGCCGGCGGCATTCCCT
Source organism: Gemmatimonadales bacterium (assembly GCA_013813435.1). Classification (GTDB taxonomy): domain Bacteria; phylum Gemmatimonadota; class Gemmatimonadetes; order Gemmatimonadales; family GWC2-71-9; genus CAVVWJ01. The sequence continues at coordinate 12,092 of JACCRS010000082.1, read as the reverse complement.
CCCGACGATCGATGTGATGACACCGGAGGCCCGCATCAGCCTGGCGGCCCCGGAGCGCTTCCAGGGGCTCGACCGGTACGAGGCTCGGCGCCGCGTGGTTGCCGAGTTCGAGAGCGCGGGTCTGCTCGAACGGATCGAGGAGCACCGCCACGCGGTGGGTCACTGCTACCGCTGCGCCACCGCCATCGAGCCCCGGCTGTCGGACCAGTGGTTCGTGCGCATGGAGCCACTCGCCCGCCCGGCTTTGGCCGCCTACCGCAGCGGCACTATCCGGTTCGTGCCGGAGCGGCGGGGTGAAGACTACACCGCCTGGCTCGAAGGCATACGCGACTGGTGCATCTCACGGCAGCTGTGGTGGGGCCACCGTATTCCAGTGTGGTACTGCGATTCGTCGAGCTGTGGCATGATCAGCGTGAGTCGTACCGACCTCAGCGCCTGTCCCGGCTGCACCGGTCCCGTGCGCCAGGACGACGACGTGCTCGACACCTGGTTCTCCTCCTGGCTGGTGCCGTTCTCCAGCCTTGGCTGGCCGGATGAAAGCCGGGACCTCAGGACATACTACCCCGGGCATACCCTGGTCTCGTCTCCCGACATTCTGTTCTTCTGGGTAGCCCGGATGATAATGTCGGGACTCCACGTCATGGGTCAGCTTCCCTACACCCGGATCTATCTGCACGGCGTGGTGCGCGACACACAGCACCGGAAGATGTCAAAATCGCTGGGCAACGGGATCGACCCGCTGGAGGTAGTGGAGCGCTATGGCGCTGACGCGCTCCGCTATTCGCTGATCTCCGGCATGTCGGTGGGCACCGATGTCATTCTGGATCCCAGGGATCTCGAATCGACATTTGCCCCGGCCCGCAACTTTGCCAATAAGCTGTGGAACGCGGGACGCCTTATCCTGTCTAACCTCGATGGGCCCCCGCGACCGCTCGCTGGAACTCATACTGCCGCGGTGCGCCGGGGGGAGCTCGCCCTGGCCGACCGGTGGATAATCGCGCGCTGTGACGCCACTGTAGCCGAGGCAACCGAAGCCTACGAACGGTTCCGGCTCAACGAAGCCGCGGGCGCCGTTTATCGGTTCATCTGGAGCGATCTGGCAGACTGGTACATCGAGCAGGTCAAGCCCCGGCTATATGGCGAGCAGCCGGGCGGCGACATAGCCCGCGCGGTGGTAGCGCAGACATTCGATGTGGCTCTTCGCCTGCTGCACCCGGTGATGCCATTCATCACTGAAGCCCTTTGGCGCCGGTTTCCTGAACGGCCTGTGACGGCCTCTATCTCGGTTGCTCCCTGGCCCCGCCCCGATGCACGGGCCCGGGACCCGGAGGCGCTCCGGGATTTTGGACTGGTGCAAGAGCTGGTCGGCGCCATCCGCGGCATCCGCGCGGAATACAGCATTCCGCCCGGGCAGGTCATCCGCGCCGTTGTGACCACGATCGACCGGGTAGCCTCCGCGTCGCTGGAGCAGGAGCGAACCACGATCCTCCGCCTGGCCAAGCTCTCGGCGCTGACCGTGGGGGAGAATCGCGAGCGCGTGGGCGGCCACGCCGTGCTTTCCGATGGGAGCGCCGTCTTCGTGCCGCTGGGCGATACGATCGATATCGGGCGTGAGTGCGGCCGGCTCGGCACCGAGGTGGACCGGCTGACCCGCCTGGTGGAGTCGCAGGAAAACAAGCTCGGCAACGAACAGTTCGTCTCCCGGGCGCCGGGCGACGTGGTGGAGCGGGAGCGGCAGAAGTTGACCGCCTGGAAGGAACAGAGCGAGGTGCTGGCAAAGAAGCGGGAGTTGCTTGGATGCGGGGCAGCGGGGCAGCGGGGCAGCGGGGCTGTGGAATGAAGACAGTCCGGCGGATGGTTGGCAGTGCCCCGCGTCTTGCTGCCCTGCTGCCCATCTGCCCCGCTGCCCTGCTCGCCTGCGCCCGCATCGAGCCGCCACCCGGTGGCCCTCCCGATCCTGCCGCGCCCCGGCTGATCGCCACCCGTCCGGACTCCTTCCAGCGGCTTACCGCGTTCAGGGGTGAGGCCGAGTTCGAGTTCGACGAGGTAATCTCGGAAGGCGGCGCGCCTAATCGTGGTGAAGGTACCGGGGGCCTCGAGAAGCTGATTATTCTCTCCCCCAGCGAGCGGGTGCCGGAGGTACGGTGGCGTCGTAACCGCATTACCGTCCGGCCCGGCGAAGGGTGGCGGCCCAACCGAGTGTATCGGGTGGAGCTCCTGCCCGGCGTGGCCGACCTCCGAAGCAACACCAGCGAGCAGGGTGCGGTCCTCACGTTCAGCACCGGAGCACCCCGGCCGCAAGCCACGCTCGAGGGTGAGGTAATCGACTGGACCACCAGCCGGCCGGTTGCGGGAGCGCTGGTTATCGCATCGCTCCTCCCGGACAGCCTTCCCTATCGGGGAGTCGCCGACTCGAGTGGCCGCTTTTCCCTGGGACCACTGCCCCAGGGTGACTACCTCGTGAGCGGCGTGCTGGATCAGAACAGCGACCATCGCCAGGATCCTCGTGAGGCGTACGGCTCCGCTCGTATTGCCCGGGGGAGGACCAGGGTTGGTGAGCTTTGGGCATTCGTGCATGACACCACACCCGCCCGCATCCAGACTGTGACCGTGGACGATAGCGCAAAGGCCACGATAACGTTCTCTCAGAGGCTCGATCCCCGACAACGGCTTGGCACCAGGGACATCACACTCCGACTGCTGCCGGATTCGACTCCCGTACCGGTTTCTTCCATCTTGCCGCAGATGCTGGATGACAGCCTCAATCCCCGAAAGGCGCCGGCTCCAAGAGACTCAACGGTGGCAGGCGACTCGCTGGCGCGTCCGGATAGCGGACGTATTGGACGGAGGCCCGCGCCGGGGCAACGCGGGCCCATTGCTGCCGGACCGAAGCCCTCCCGGCCACCCCTGTACGACCGCCTGGTATTACGAGTGCCGAAGCCATGGGCTCCCGGTTCCCGCCTGGCGCTCGAGGTGCGTGGCGTCCGAAACGTCACTGGTGTAGCCGGAACCGCTGTTGGCGTGGTAGCGGTACCCGAGGCGCGGAAGCCAGATTCGACCGACACCACCAGGACAAGATCTCCCGGTCAAGGAGCAAGAGGGCAGCAACCCGCGGACAGTCTAAGGCGTCCCGTCCCGGACACGCTCCGCGCTACGCCGCGGCGTCCTCCAATCAAACCGCGCACAAAGTGATCGACCCCAGGCGTCAACTTCCATCAGTGGACCGACTGATGCACCAGGCAGCGGTGCAGCAGCTCCTGGACATCGCCCCCCGCGGAGCCGTGGTAGCCGCAGTCCGCGAGTCATTGGATGCCGCCCGGACCCGGCGGGCCGGCCCCCCCGATGATTGGGAAGAAGACATTCGAGACCGCCTGGCTAGGCGTACCGCCGCTGAGCTGCGGCCAGTGCTCAACGCTACCGGCGTGATACTGCACACCAACCTGGGCCGCGCACCTCTGGCCGACGCCGCCATCCGGGCGGTGCTGGCAGTGGCGGGCGGGTACAGCAACCTCGAGTTCGACCTCTCCTCCGGGAGCCGGGGCAGCCGCACCGACCACTGCCGCTCGCTGCTGCGGCTGGTGACCGGTGCGGAAGACGGACTGGTGGTGAACAACGCCGCCGGCGCGCTGTTGATGGTTCTTAACGCACTCGCTGATGGTCGTGAGGTTCTGATCTCCCGTGGCGAGCTGATCGAAATAGGCGGGTCATTTCGTATTCCGGACATCATCCAGAGGAGCGGGGCTCGCCTGCGCGAAGTGGGCACCACCAACCGCACGCATCTCCAGGACTACGAGCGTGCACTAGATGGTGGGGTAGCGGCGATTCTGACCGTACACCGATCCAACTTCGAGCAGCGCGGCTTCGTCGCTTCACCTGAGCCGGAGAAGCTGGCGGAGCTGGCCACACGTGCCGGGATTCCATACCTGTACGACATCGGCAGCGGTCTCATCGCCGATCTCTCGCGCTGGGGGTTGATCAGCGAGCCGCGCGTGGCTGACGCGCTCGCCGCCGGCGCCGGACTGGTGCTGTTCAGCGGAGACAAGCTGTTGGGAGGGCCCCAGGCGGGATGCGTGATCGGCGACCGGGCGCTGGTGGCCCGCTGCCGGGAAAACCCGATTGCTCGAGCGGTTCGGGCGGACAAGCTGACGCTGGCGGCACTGGCCGCAACCCTCAGCCTGTACCAGGATGACGATGCCGCGGTGCGATCGATCCCGGTGCTTACCATGTTGACGCTGAGCGCCGCCGATTTAGAGCGGCGCGCCGTTCGTCTTGCCTCGCTCTGTCCGGGCTCAGTTGACGCGAGCATCCTGGAGGGGGAGTCAGCGGTCGGGGGCGGCGCGTTCCCCGAAGGGGTCCTGCCTACTTCGCTGGTTGCCCTCAACGCCGGCCCGCTGGGACCCGATGGCTTGAGCCTCCGCCTCCGACACGGCCAGCCAGCGATCGTCACGAGGGTAGCCGGCAACCGAGTCCTGCTGGACCCGCGCACCCTTCCAGAGGAGAGCTTTACTGCTGTCGCCAACGCGATCGAGCAGGCACTCAGTTCGTGAGACCGGTGGCCGATTCACGCTCCGCTCGTGCCGTTTTCCTGGACCGTGACGGCACCATTATCGAGGACGTTTCATACCTGCGGGACCCGAACGAAGCCCGCCTCCTGCCCGGCGCTGCCGGCGCCATCAAGCGTCTGAAGGAGCATGGCTTCCGGGTGATAGTGGTGACAAACCAGTCCGGAATCGCGCGGGGACTGCTTTCGAGGAATGACTACCGTTTGACCGAGCGGCGGGTTGACGAACTGCTCGACGCAGAGGATGCTCGGATAGACGGCCACTATTTCTGTCCCCACCTGCCGGAGCTGACCGGCCCGTGCGACTGCCGCAAGCCCGGCGTGCTGCTGTTCCGTCAGGCGGCGGAACAGTTCGACATCGACCTCAACGCCAGCTGGTGGGTGGGTGACCGCATGCGCGACGTGCTTCCGGCTGAAGCATTCGGCGGCGCCGGAATTCTCCTGCTGACGGGCGCGGGTGAGCACGAGGCCAGGGACGAGCATGCGAGCAGGTTCGCGAAAGCCGGGGGCTTGGCTGAGGCAGTCGAGCTCATCTTACGGGAGGTCAGGAGTCAGGAGTCGGGAGTCAGCCGACGGAGCCCACGCTCCTAGCTCCCGACTCCCGACTCCCATTACCTTCCCCCGCCATGACGATGCGGATTGCCGTGGCCATTTCCGGTCGCGGCAGCAACCTGCAGGCGCTTCTTCGGGCCTTGGGGCCGGGAGCACCCGCCGCCATAGTTCTGGTAGTGAGCGATCGAGCTGAGGCGCCCGGGCTGGCGCATGCCCGGGCGCGCGGCATTTCTCTGAGGGTGTTTTCCCAGCCGGCACATGAAGCTGAGTGGCTGAAATCTCTTGACGAACATGAAATCGACTTGCTGGTGCTGGCGGGCTACCTGAGGCTGGTCCCCGCCCCGGTGGTGGCGGCCTATCGCGGTCGCATCATCAACACGCACCCTTCCCTGCTACCCGCCTTTGGGGGAAAAGGGATGTACGGCCGCCGGGTCCACCAGGCCGTGCTCGCAAGCGGAGCCAGCGAGACCGGAGTGACGATTCACCTGGTGGATGAAGTCTATGATCGGGGAGCTGTTCTGGCCCAATCACGAGTCGCCGTCCTGCCCGACGACACGCCCGAGCGGCTAGCGGCCCGTGTGCTCGAAGCCGAGCACCGCCTGCTCCCCGCCGCTGTGCTCGCGGCCGCGGTCGCGGGTCACCCCGTCCGGATGACAGAGTCAGGAGTCAGGAGTCAGGAGACACCACCCCCGACTCCAGGCTCCCAGCTCCCGACTCGGAGAACCTCGTGACGATGCCATGCCCCGGGCGCTGATCTCCGTCAGCGACAAGCGCGGAGTGGTGGAGTTTTCCCAGGCTCTTGTCGAGCTCGGTTGGGACATCATATCGACAGGTGGCACAGCGGCAACTCTGCGCGCGGCAAACGTACCGGTGCTGGAAGTAGAAAAGGTGACTGCATTCCCCGAGTTACTCGATGGCAGGGTCAAGACCCTCCATCCTGCCGTTCATGCAGCTCTGCTGGCTCGGCGGAGCCTGCCGGCGCATATGTCAGCCCTGCGCCAGCACGGGATCGTGCCGGTGGACCTGGTGGCAGTCAACCTCTACCCCTTCCAGGCGACCATCGCGCAGGGAGGCGCGTCCCTGGAAGATGCGCTGGAGAACATTGACGTCGGTGGTCCCTCGATGCTCCGGTCCGCCGCCAAGAACCACGAGTCAGTCCTGCCGGTGGTAGATCCCACCGACTATCCAGCTGTGCTGGACCTGTTGCGAAAGGGCGGCCTCACGCCCGAGATCCGGCGGGAGTTTGCAGCCAAGGTGTTTACCCACACCTCCGACTACGACGCCGCGGTTGCGGCCTACCTCACGCCCAGCGAGGAGGGTCTGCCGCGGCGACTCGGGCTGGCAATGGAGCGAGTGCAGCCGCTCCGATACGGTGAGAACCCGCAGCAACGCGCATCGCTCTATGTCACCGAGGAGCCCCGTGGGATGAGGGACCTGACCCAGCAACAGGGCAAGGAGCTCTCGTTCAACAACCTGCTCGACGTCGATGCCGGTATGTGGGCGGTGGCTTGCTGGAGCAACCGCCCTGCCTGCGCCATCATCAAGCACACTACCCCGTGCGGTGTGGCGGTGGCCTCCTCAGCGGCTGAAGCGTTCCGGAGAGCGCGCTCCACCGACCCGGTGTCCGCCTTCGGGTCGGTGGTGGCGTTCAACACCGTCGTGGACATGGCTACGGCTGCGGCGATGAGCGATCTGTTCGTGGAAGTCGTGGTTGCCCCTTCCTTCCATGCTGAGGCTCTCTCCATCTTCGCGGCCAAGAAGCAGCTGCGAGTAGTCGAGCTGCCGGTAAGTAAGGGAGCGGGAACGTTGGACTACAAGCGCGTACGGGGGGGCTTTCTGGTTCAGGATCAGTTTCAGTTCGACCTATCGGAACAGGGGTGGACGGTCGCGACCAGGCGCCAGCCCACGGCAGGTGAGTGGAACGACCTGCGGTTTGCCTGGGCAGCGGTGGCCGCTACCAAGTCGAATGCTATCGTGCTGGCACGGGACGAGACGGCAATCGGAATCGGCGCCGGACAGATGAGCCGGGTGGACAGCGTGTTCTTAGCGGTGCACAAGGCTCGTCAGCAGGGTCACGATCCCGCGGGCAGTGTGCTTGCATCGGATGCGTTTTTCCCCTTTGCCGACGGGGTGGAGCACGCCGCCTCTGCCGGCGTCACCGCCATGATTCAACCGGGCGGCTCCGTCCGCGATGCCGAGGTTGTAGAGGCCGCCAACCAGAAGGACGTCTCGATGGTCATGACCGGCAAGCGCCAGTTCCGGCATTAGAGGATCGAGGAGGCAAGGTCAAAGTGAGAGGTGAGAGTGAGAGGCGAGAGCGACGAATTGATTAGTCAGCCGGGGAAGCCGCCGTATCTTTACGCGCTCGTTACGGCCCTGCTGGTATTCGCAATCTACCTTGCGACGCTGGCGCCTACTACGGCGTTCTGGGACACCTCCGAGTACATCGCGGCGGCCAGGGTCCTGGGAATCCCCCATCCGCCCGGCAACCCCCTCTTTGTCATTCTGGCCCACGTCTTCGGGCTGATTCCACTTGCAGCGTCGTATGCGGTTCGAATCAACCTCTTCGCCGCGGTAACCAGTGCCGCTGCTGCGGGGCTCTGGTTCCTCGTGGCTGAGCGGTGGCTCCGCGGCATCGTCCCGCATCGATGGGCCAGGTACGCAGCCGCATTCGCCGGCATACTCGTGGGCGCCACGTCATGGACGGTCTGGAATCAGTCCACCGTCAATGAAAAGGTGTACACGCTCTCGCTCCTGTCGATTGCGGTGGTGATGTGGCTGGTGGTCCGATGGGGAGATGACGAGCCCGGAACCCACCGAGACCGTTGGCTGGTGTTCATCGCATACGTGATGGCGCTGACCTCTACCAACCACCTGATGGGAGTGCTCGCCCTGCCTGCCCTGGCGGTTTATGTGCTCTGGACCGACTGGCGTACCGTGCTGCGGCCCTGGGCGGTGGTGACGTTCTGGGCCCTGCTGCTTGCGGTCAGCGGTAAATGGACCGACATGGTCCTCGGCGGCGGCATGCAGGTGCCGCTTATCGTGGTCACGCTGGGAGTCCTGGGATATGCCCTGTGGAAGTCACCCCGTGATCCGCTGGTCTACCTGGGTCTGACGGCAGTCATCGTGGGAATTTCCCTGAACTACCTTTGGCTCCCCCTGCGCGCGGGGCAGTATCCCCCCATCAACGAGGGCGAGCCGGTGGGCTTCCTAAGCCAGGCGCTCCAGGACGTCTTGAATCGGGTGCAGTACGGAAAACCGCCTTTGACCGAGCGCCAGGCGAGCTTCAGCGCTCAGCTCGCCAATTACTGGCAGTATCACTCGTGGCAGTTCGCCAAGGATTGGGGCGCGTTGGCCCGGGTTGCCACCGCGCTCTTTACTCTCCTGGGGCTGGGTGGGCTCTGGGCTCTGTGGAAGAGCGACCGGCGGGCCGGGGTTGCCGCGCTGGCTTTGCTGGGCACGCTCTCCGTGGGCTTGGTGTACTACATGAACTTCAAGTACGGGTTCTCCCAGTACCCCGGCGAAGAATCGCTGCCCCGTGAGGTTCGAGAACGCGACTACTTCTTCATAGGGTCGTTCGCGATATTCGGCGCGTTCGTGGCGCTCGGTTTGGGCGCGCTGATGCGGGCGATCGTGGAGTTCCTGGGCGACCGGGGTACTGCCTCGGGCCGGTGGGCGGCCGCCAGCCCGGTGCTGGCACTCGCGCTGATCCCGCTGTTCGGCAACCGCATTACCGCCAGCCGTGCCGATGAAACGCTGGCGCGGGATTTTGCCCACGACATCCTGCAGTCGGTGGAGCCCTACGGAATTCTGATTACCGCGGGCGACAACGACACTTTTCCGCTCTGGTACGCTCAGGAGGTCGAGGGCATCCGTCGCGACGTCACCCTCGCCAACCTGTCGCTGATGAACACCCGGTGGCACCTGCGGCAGCTCCAGCGCCGCCCAACACCGGTGTTCGATCCGGCTGAGGCGGCAGCGCTCTGGAAGCCTCGCCCCGGGGAATCAGGGGTTCCGCTTACTGATTCGGCACGCGCAACCGCGCCCGCGCTGCCCGAGTGGCCTCACCCAAAGGAGCCGGTGTTCAGCCTGACGACCGCACAACTCGACAGTCTGCCCGAGGCCATGCAGGTGCCGGAAAATGGTGGCGTGGTATTCGATAGTCTCAAGATCGCGTTTGGCCAGGATGTTCTGATGCTGCAGGATCTGGCAACGATCTTTCTTATTCGGGACAACATGGGCAAACGGCCCATCTTCTTCAGCTGGAGTGACGGCGGGTACCCCGACCAGACTCTCGGACTCAGCCCCTATCTGGTCTCCCAGGGATTAGTGCGGAAGCTGATGCCCAAGCCGGTTGAAGCATCGGACTCGATCGTGCTGAGCCCCAGTCTGGGGTTCCTCAACTTGCCGCGAACTGAGAAGCTTCTCTGGGATGTTTACCACTGGCCTGTCGCCGCGCGCGACCGGCCCCGCGGCTGGGTGGACCGCCCGTCGGGATCAATTCTGCAGCTGTATGCGGTGGTATACGGTGGGGCGGCCAAGGCGTTCGCAAACGCGGGACGGAGCGAACTGGCTGCCCGCGCCGATTCGGTGGCCCGCGGAGTTACCCAGAACCTGAGTCCTAGCCTGCCCTTTTAGTCGATCTTGGAGGGCCCGATGCGCGCCGCGTTGAGATTGGCCGCGCCGCCGTTCCAGGTTTCCCAGGTGAGTGGGCATCCCACCCCGAACGGAGGGTCCGGGTGGCCGGGACGGCCGAGCAGATCGTGCAGCATCTCATGCCGGACGACCATTTCGTCCATGACCCACTCGCCCGCGAGATATATATGGTGGTCCGTGCGCCAGTGTCCGGCGCACTCTCCGCTCGAGCAGGGGAAGCTGCGACCTTCTACCACGGACCAACGAAGCCGGTCGAAGTTTCCGGTGCGACCAGAGCAGGACTCCGTCTTGGCCCACCACTCGCGGTAGACCGCGGGTGGGTCCATGGGCACGTCCCCCTCGGGGTCGAAACCACATCCGCTGAGTACGGCGAATAGTCCCAACGTCCAGAACCACCGGGTGTGAGTCGAACTGCGTGCCATTCTTCCCCCGAACCGAGTTGCCCCGGCGGGTGCCTGGCACCGGGGTCATTTCTGGTATCGGCTTCGGGCGGAGCGGCCTACAGTGAAAAGGTTTTGAGGGTGTCAAAAAAGCTCCGAGATGCTCTTGTCCGCCGGGTGTCAGCCCATGGTTTGAGGAGCCATCCCGAGCGTCGCGAGGGAATCATGCGGGTGGCTATCGGCCGGCAGGGGAGCTACAAAATACTTGAGGAGTCTTGCGTAAGCTTGGCTAACTAATGGGTTTAGATGGGCGTGGTGGCAGAGTGGTTGAATGCAGCGGTCTTGAAAACCGCCGAACGGGAAACCGTTCCGTGAGTTCGAATCTCACCCACGCCGTTGATTGTGCTGTGATCAGGTCGTTCGGTTAAGACAGTTCCTCTTTGGACGCTGCCGGGCCTGCTCGGCCAGCTCTTCCATCACAGCCTTGATGTCAGAGCGTGAGAAGTACTCCGAGCGGTAATCCCAAAGCAGAAACAGACAGACGTCCTCCTGTAAGAATCTGCGGCCCCACGCTCTGAGCTGCGAAGCACTCATGGAGAACTTGCCGTCGTTGTTCGGGAACAGGCCCAGCCCATCCTCGCCCCCGCCTTTGATCACGTTCAGCCCGCCCACAACCGCCAGGCCGATCGCGTTAGCTTCCCGGAGATTGTTATCGAGAAAACTTTCCAGTTCACCGAAGCGGGCGTGGTACTGGATCCACGTGGCATCGAGATGCTTATAGGAATATCCCTTGAGGTACGACGGCCAGCCCCGCACAATGGTGGCCAGCCCCGGCCAGAGCTCTTTGCTGTACTTGGCCATCGCTTCGATTTCCGACGTGGGAACTGACTTCCCATTCCAGTTACTCGGATCGCTCGGTTCGTCCATGATGAGATGACCGATGAGCGTGCCGTCATTTATATAGGATTCGAACCTGATTCCGCGGAAGCGATCGACCCGCGCTTTCCACTTGGTAAAACTGAATCCCTTGCTGTCTCGAAGATTGTGCTCCGCCCCCGCAAGGTTCAGCATGACTCTGGCATTGCCCCGCCGGGCAGCCTCCAGGCTCTCCAGCACCACTTCAGGCGGTGCATTATAAAGCGCCCCACTGTACACCCGCCCGTAACTACCCCAGGGAACGGCGATGGGACCAAACCCGATTCCTGTGTGGGTCGGCGGGTCTGCCGGTGGTAGCGGTGGCGGACTCACGGAGTCCTGCGGGTCTGGCGGCGTCTCTGGAGGCGGTACCACCGTATCGGGCGGCGGGGTTGGGGGTCGGAAAGTGTCCGGCGGCTGTGGTGGCGGCGGGGTAACTGAGTCCGGAGGATCCGGCGGCGGAGTCGGCACCGAGTCCGCGGGGGAGTCAACTGAATCGCTGGGCACAAGCGGAACTTCCGCGGATACCAGACGCTCTCCTCCTCCGCAGCCCGCGCCGGCAAGGGCGACCAACAACAGCCACGCCGCGCTCAGCCGGATTGCCCTCCGGGCAGCGCAGGAGTCTCCCGTCATAACCATGAGCGTCGGTACGGCATAGTGGAGAGAGGCTTAGAGAGTGAGTCGGGGAGATCGCTAGGGAAGCACCCGCCCCTAAACGCTGGTGCAATTGTTGTCCCGAATCCGGTCAATGTCAAGGGTTAGCGCCCCAACCCATAGCGAGAAAACATGACCTAGATTGATTGCCATGAAGGGCTTGCAGCGGAAGGCTTATCCTGCGGCTGAGGTAGTTCTACCTCCTTAAATTGAACTGCTGCCATTCCTCTCGCAGCGCGCTTGGAAGCAGCGCTTGATCGGGAAACGTTCCGTGAGTTCGAATCTCACGCACGCTGACACCCCCAATACTACGGCCAAGGCCGGGAGCCGATCAGGACCAGTAAGGGCCGGCCGGGTGGGTGCTCCAGCGTCTC
>JACCRS010000184.1 GCA_013813435.1 Gemmatimonadales bacterium | reverse complement strand
CGCCGAAAGTGATGGCAGCGTCGAGCTCGGTGCTGCTTAACGGCGAACTGATGCCAGCGTACACGATTTTGAGATCTGCGCCATACTGCGCTCTCAAATATCGGGCCTCCGCCACCGGTGGAACGGTCACCGGAGCGAGATAGGGAACCAGCTCAGGAAATCGGAGGCGCACGGCATCCACCACCACCGGATCGGTGGACCGGATCATGGTGCCCCACGGCTCCTGCTCCCAGAGCTTAAGATACTCGGCTGCAACGAGTTCGTCGCCGATGACGCCCCGGGTGACAGCTCGGAACCCCGCGGCGTAGCAGGCGTTGATGACCTGCTCCGGTGTGGCCGGGTAAAAGTGCGCCACCGACTCGGGGCTGAGGATGAGCACACCCTCGCCCTGAGAGGCGATGGCAAGAGCCCGCCCTATCTCGCCGTTTACCTTGACCGCGCTGTGGGGACAGATCTGCAGGCACAACCCGCAGCGGATACAAGGCTCATCCTCTATCTGGACCAGATACGGCTCTTCCGCCGCCACCGCGATGGCGTCGGTGGGGCAGACACGAACACATGCCAAGCACGCAACACAAAGCTCGGCGTCGATGACAAAATTCAAGGAACTGGCCCGTCAGAGGAGGGATCAATTGCAATTTGACAGCGGGGCCGCGGGCTGTCAAGATACCGAGAGCCGCAAAGTATGCATAGAGTAGCACTTACGCCGCTGCAACATGGTGCACCAGACACTGAGCCGCCAGCGAGCCTAAATCATTCCAGATGATAGCCTTTGATCTTACGATACAGGGTCCGTTCGCCAATGCCGAGTACCTCTGCGGCGCGGCGGCGGTTGCCCTTGTACTCCTGCAATGCTGCCTCGATGGTGGCGCGCTCCACCTCGGCCATGGTCATCCCCGGCCGGTATAGCACCGGCTCGGCCCCGTTGCCGCCGTCATCCGACATCACGTCGACCACCGCTGAGTGATCGGCCAGTTCTATTACCTGAACCCGCTGGGGACCGTCATCCATCCGGCGGCGAACCTCTTCGATCTGAAGTCGCAAGTCCACCAGGCTCCGGAGGATGAACTCCAACTCCTGCCCAGCGGCCCCGCTGCCAACCGCCCAGGAGGCACCCGGCCCCGCTGGCGCCAGCCGCATGGGAAGCAGAGTACCGGGCCCTTCCAGCACGTCCAGCGGGATATCCGAGGCCCGGATCTCCGCCCCCGGCGCCAGCACCACCATGGACTCGACCAGGTTCCGGAGCTGGCGCACGTTGCCGGGCCAGGGCGCCTTCACCAGCCGCTCCATGGCGTCGGCGGTGATCCCCCGGAACTGGCGGTCGTGAATCCGGGACAGCTCCCGGATAAACCGGCGCACCAACAGGGGGATGTCGCCCCGCCGCTCCCGCAGGGGCGGAAGGTAAATATTGAGGACGTTGAGCCGGTAATAGAGATCGTCGCGGAACTCGCCCAGGCTCACGGCGTCTCGGAGCGAGCGGTTGGTGGCGGCCACCACCCGCACGTTCACCTTGATCGGCTGGGTGCCGCCCACCCGGAAGAACGAGCGGCTCTCCAGCACTCGCAGCAACTTGACCTGGGTGGAGAGCGGGATCTCTCCGATTTCATCCAGGAAAATGGTTCCGCCGTCGGCCAGCTCGAACCGTCCCAACCGGCGCTCGGCCGCTCCGGTGAAGGCGCCCTTCTCGTGGCCGAAGAGCTCCGACTCCAGCAGAGTTTCGGGCAATGCGGCGCAGTTGACGGTGATGAAGGCTTCGTTCCGCCGAGGGGAGAGATCGTGCAGACCCTTGGCCACCAGCTCCTTGCCGCTGCCGCTCTCGCCCTGTACCAGCACCGTGCTGGAGACCGGCGCCATCTGCTCGATCTTGACCAGCACTTCCTGAATCGGCGCGCTTTCGCCCACGATGCCGGTGCGCTCCTGGAGATGCCGCCGGTCGATCAGCCGCCGGGCGGTTGCCACCGTGTCGTCGGGCGTCACCGGCTTGGTCATCACCTCGGTGGCCCGGAGCCGCTCCACCCGCTCGGCCCGCTCCGAGTCGGTGGGCTCCAGCAGGGCGAGGGTGGATATTTCGGAGTCGTGCGCCAGTGCGGCCAGCTTCTGGACGTGGGTCTCGTGCACCGCGCCGGTCAGGATCACCAGCTCGGGGCTTTCCCGGCGGACCGTGCCGCGCGCATCGTCGAGGGAGGAGAACATCGCGGTGGAGAACTTGGCGGCCTCGAAGGCTGCATTGAGCCGGACGGCGGTCTCCAGGTCGTCCATGGCGATGAGGATTTGCGAGGACATGGGGTAGAAACTAATCGGTGCGGCAGTCGCGAGTCGCGAGCGAGTCATCGCGAGCGGGCGCACGCCCGCGGCGATCCGGTGGCTCCAGCGTGTGGTCGGCCGGATTGCTTCGGGCCGAGATGCGCCCTCGCAATGACTCGTGACTCGCGACTCGTGACGCATAGCCGAATTGCATTGCGGCTATTGCAGCATCCGGCTAAAGCCGAAGAGAAAGTCCACCGTGTTTCCGGTCCAGGGTCGCACCGCTCGCACCCGCATCTCGGCTCGTCCGCCCCAGGTTGGACTCAGATCCACTCGGAATCCACCGACGGCGTGGAGCGTGGCCACGATATCGTTTTCGTCAGCATCGCTCACGACTCGCGCGAACCCGGCGCCGCCACCCAGAAATGGACGCACCTGGCCCAGTGGTAACTCTCCCTGAACGCTCAGCTCGTTCATCAGGTAGTGGATCCGCTCGGAAAACTGCGATTCATAGGTGAAATAGGTGAGGCCGGGTTCGATCACAAGCCCGGACACGGGTCTCCAACTCAGCTGCATCGCAGCGGCAAAGCCGGTGCCTGTACCCGAGAGGTCATAGGGCGATGGCCCTGCTGCCACGCTCAAGGCCAGGTGGCTGCCAGCCTGGGCCAATGCGCTCGCTCCGGGGGGGAGGAGGCCGATCCCGGCCAATGCCAGCCGCAAAATTGTGAGTCGAACGGAACCCATGATGTTCCCTCCCGTGGATTATCGTGCCGACTGAGCCGCATGGAGATCCCGTGAATTCAGGAAGGGGGCTGCGAGCGGCGAATGGAGGACACCCGATCAAGAGCTTTACCGGTGTTCCGTCTTCTCGCCCCGCACCAATTCCACCGCATGCTCGACCAGATCGTTCAATACAGCCAGCCCGTCGCGGACGCCGCCGGTACTGCCGGGGAGGTTCACGATCAGGGTGTTGGCGCGGACGCCGGCCAGGCCGCGGGAGAGGGCGGCACGAGGGAAACGAGGAAAGACGCTCATGCGGAGGGCTTCTGCGATACCAGGGGCTTCCTTCTCGAGGATGCTGCGGGTGGCCTCGGGAGTGACGTCGCGGGCGGTGAGGCCGGTGCCGCCGGTGGTGAGGATGACGTCGGCCCGGTTGCCGTCGGCCCACTCGATCAGGATGGAGACGATCCGGCCGGTCTCATCCGAAACCAGCGCCCGCTCGGTCAGGTTGTAGCCTCGCTCCCTGGCCCACGTAGCGATCAGGTCGCCGGAGCCGTCGGCCCGCTCGCCCCGGCTGCCGGCGTCGGAGATGGTGAGGATGGCCAGGCGGAGTGGCACAGTACTATCTCAGATCGCTGGGGAGCCGAGGAGACACAAGACTCGCGTTATAGATGTGGTGGCCAGGATAGCCCTCGTGGCAGGCGAGTCCACCGCGCGATCTACCGGAGGGAGCGGCAGGATTCGAGACCTCCATGGATCGTCAGCCGGGGCCACCCCGATCCGAGGGCATAATGTACCGCAGCAGTCGGCTGCATGTTAGCAGCGCCGGAACGACCGCAGCTATCGGTAGAAGTATAGAGATTGGCCGTCAAACGAGGAACGGAAGGGACGCGGCTTCAGCTACGCGCCCGCAGCGCGCAGCGCCTCCTGGAGCGTGGTCGGGGCGGCTCGCAGGCTGGTGGGGTAGCGGCCGGTGTCGATTCGGTAGGCGTCTAGCGCGGCGCCCGGCATCTCGATCTGGGAGCGGGCGGTGGCGTCTTGGCGGAGCCGATGTGGCGGAAGACGTTGGGCGCTACGAGGGTGGCCAGGACGGCGATGATGACGATGACGACCAGCAGCTCGATCAGGGTGAAACCGCGGGGGCTCCGCGTGTTGCCAGGGCGGTACGTGGGGCATGAGCGGCACTCCGCGAGGCCGGCCCTCGAGACGGGCTGAGGGGGACGGCATCGGGGGAAGCGGGGAAGCCTGGAAGCCTGGAAGCCTGGAAGCGGGGAAGGTATGGGTGCGATCGAGGATGCGAGCGGATCTGCTGACGTGCGGCGGAGTTAAGTGCGACCCTGCCAGGTTAGTGTGCGACCCTGACGAAGATGGAGTGCTCCCGTCCGCCGATCGAGCTAAGCCTGGCGGGTTCGAGTGCAAGCCTGACGAAGATCGAGTGAAGGGTGACGGAGCCGTGTGCGACCCTTTCGGGGATCGAGCGAAGCCTTCCGCGCAGGAACGCGAGCCTGACGCTGACGAAGTGAAAGGTTTCGCTGATGGAGCGAAGGGTTTCGTGGATGGAGTGAAAGGTTCCGGCGATCAAGCGGATGGTGACGGAGTGATGGCAGACCCTGACGGGGATGGAGCGGTCCCTGCCGCCGATGGAGTGTTCCCTGCTGGGGATGGATCGAAGCCTGACAAGGACCGAGCGAAGCCTGACAAGGACCGAGCGGAGCCTTCCGCGCATCGAGCGAAGGGTGACGAGCATCGAGCGGAGGATACCGGGGCCGTGTCGAATGCTTTCGCGGATCGACTGAACCCTTTCGGCAGTAAACGCGACCCTGATGACTATCGAATGCTCTGTGTCAGGGATCGAGCGGAGCCTGTCGAGGATCGAGCGAAGCCTGACAAAGATGGAGCGAAGGGTGGCGGAGTTCTGTCTGATGCTGACGCGGACGTGTTGAAGCCTTGCAGCGTTGTGTCACGTCCTAACGAGGGTGAGTGATCCTTCCGGAACGAGTAGCTCCATAATGACCAGGATGTGCTCCTTCCACAGATGAACTCGAGGCATACGAAGCAACCTGAAACAATGCTGCCAGGTTCGCGGTTCTTGCTTAGGACATCACGCTCCTTGCCCGCGTCTGAGCCCTTCCTGACTTAACGGGTTGTAGAATCTCCAACCGGGGTACTTTGTCTCTTTGGCAGTGTAAGATTGATCTTCACAATCGGAGAGCCGCCTCAGGATGTTCGCAGATCTACCCTTGATGCGGGCGTATCTACGCCGGCTGCCACAGACACCACCTCATCGTCGAGACCCCCGTCTATTGAAACGCAAATGGCCCATTTTGACTGGGTCAGGAACCGCTCCGTCTGGGGATCGTACGCGATTGAAATCGCTGCTCGGCACGGCGTGGCTCCGCCACGCAAGCATGGCCGAGCTCTGATGACAAGAGGGTTTACCCAACAGGTGGCCGGGTTGAGTTCCGGCTACGGATAGAACCGTGGCGGAGCCACGCTCTGTCGAGCAGCGACTTTACTCGCGTCACCCCCACTGGCGCAGAGCATGTACCGCTCTGACATCAGCCGAAAATCCCCAACTCTTTCCCACTCCGGAGAAATGAAGCCCCGTCCGGAGATCATCTCTGGGCGGGGCTTCGTGTAGAAGTATGCGCCTGAGCAGAGTTGAACTACCCACCCCTAGCGGCTCACCTCCTACCCTGCAAATCGTACCAACGTTTCCTCAGAAACGTGATCCGCGTCTACGAAGCGACGGCCCACGATTGGCACTGCCTCAACCTAAAGAAATTCATGTCGCCTTCGCGGTCATAAAGGCGCCTACGAATGATCTGAACTCCTACGGGAACGCCAGGCTGTGGCCGAGAGACCAACGGCCACTGCCAGGCTCGTCAATCCGGCGGCTCCCCAGAGAAGCGCAGCCGTTCTATGCCCGTTTCCTTCCGAAGCTCCCGCAAACGAGGTGTTCATCGCATAGCCTGAAAAGCAATAGAACGCTGCTAGCCCTGCGAGTATTGCCCCGAGTGTTAGGATGCGACTGCGATTTTTCATTCCTTCCTCGGTTTTGATTCGGCTACATTGGTGTTGTCCCGCGCAACGGTTGTTGGCGCAACCTGGCAGGATCGAATGACCGAGTTAACAAACGTCTGGCACTGATTAGTTGGGCTCCAGCGCCCCCTCTGCTCTCCCACCTTTAGCTGGCTGTTGACGCATCCCGCGTCAGCCGTTGCAGGTTTACAGCTTGCGCCAGGCTGGCTACCTCGACCTGCGTGGTTAGTGACCTCGGTCATTGTAACGAACGGACTGTTGTTTGCCGACTCGTAGTCACCCTCGCCAGGAACACCTCCTCCAGCCTGCCCCAATCCCGCCTCCTTGCTACCAGTTCGAATCCATATGTGCTTAAGGCCCAAGAGTCCGTTAAAAGGGATATCGGCAACAGATGAACAAACCTCAATCTTGGTTGAATCTCCACCACCCCCCGCTGCACACAGACCGAAAGGATCCGTGAACATGAGACAGGGTTATTCCCCGCATACGCATACAGATTCACCCCACCTGCCAGCCCGATCGGATCCTGGGTCAGGAACCGCCCCGTCTGCGGATCGTACCAGCGATTCCTCAGGTAGGTGAAACCGCCGGTCTGGTTCGGCGTGCTCGCCCCGGTGAACCCAACCTCCGTATTGGTCGATCCACCCGTCGTTGCGCCCTCCAGCTTGCCGAACGCATTCCG
>JACCRS010000057.1 GCA_013813435.1 Gemmatimonadales bacterium | reverse complement strand
GGCCAGGGATGAGGCACATACCGGACCGACGGGGTCTTACGCGCCCACTGTCGACCGGGTCGGCTTCGATGAGGATGACTGTTCCTTCATCCGGCTTTCGGCCGTGGGCAACCCGGGACTTCAGTGGAACGACACACTGGTGGGGCCGATTCAGCTGGGCCCATTCGGAACGGAACCGCCCGAGGACACGGCGCGAGTAGACGTCGTCCTCCAGCCCGCAGTCTCAGCCTCGACTCCCCCATGACTTAACCCCCTTGGAGAAGGCGCTCGCCTTGCCTCCAACCCGATCTGCGAGTAATATTTCCCTGCTGTCCCGGGAGGCGCTTGGTACGGGCCGACTGTCGATGTGGGGGAGTTCCCCCACATTTTTTTTCTTCTCTGCCGATGTCTGCCGACGCGCTCTTCGCTTCGATCAGCGATCACATCGCCAAGCTCGGTTTCGAGCTGGTTGATCTCAGGCGCACCGGAACGTTGCAGCGCCCCATCCTGCAGGTGCGGGTGGACCGCCCGGACAGCCGGCCCGGCCAGGGAGTCACGGCCGACGATTGTGCGGTGATCAGCCGGTCCCTCGAAAGTTTCCTGGAAACCAGGGCGATGGTCGGGCCGCGGTACGTGCTGGAGGTCTCGTCCCCGGGGCTGGAGCGGCCGCTCAGGCTACCGGAGCACTGGCGGCGGTTCGTGGGGCAACAGGCCCGCATTCGCGCCGCCCCGCTTTCGGGAAAAGTCCGGGTGGAGATCGTTGCCGTACCGGATGACGAGCATGTGGTAGTACGGCTGGAAGACCGATCGGAGCTGACGATCGCCTTCCACGAAATTCGCGAGGCGGTGCTGGTGGTGGATTGGGACCTGATCGGCAAACGGCGGTAGGGCGGGTAGACGCGCGCCCTCACCATATGGGGTGAATGGATGGCTGGTTCGACTGAAATGTTGGCCGCGTTCCGCGAGCTGACGACTGCGAAACAACTCGAGCGCTCGGACCTCCTCGAGCTCCTGCGCGACGGCATTCACGCCGCGCTGGTGCGCAAGTTCGGCCCCAATGTCAGATTCGAGCTGAGCGTCGACGAGCTGCAGGGCACCATACGGGTGGTGCGCCTGCGGCAGGTGGTCGATGTGGTCGAGGACGCCAGCTGGCAGATCCCGCTGGAAGAGGCTCAGTATGAAGATGCCGACTTTCAGATCGGCGACATGCTGGAGGAAGAGGTGCCCTTCGTCGAGTTTGGCCGGCTGGCGGTACAGGCCGCCAAGCAGCGGATCATCCAGCGGGTCCGCGAGGGTGAGCGGGCCCGCATTCGCGAGGAGTTCACCTCCAAGGTTGGTGAGCTGCTGTCGGGTGAGGTCCAGCAGATCGAGCGGGGCAAGCTGGTCATCATGCTCAACAAGTTCCGCGAGGCCGAGGCCATCGTTCCCTACCGAGAGCAGAACCACCGGGAGCACTTCCACCAGGGCGACACCATCCGCGCCGTCCTCAAGCGGCTGGAGGAGACCCCCAAGGGTCCCCGGCTGATCCTTTCCCGGGGCGATCCGCTCTTCGTGAAGGCGCTCTTCAAGCTGGAGGTGCCCGAGATCCAGCAGCAGGTGGTGGAGATCCGCGCTATTGCCCGCGAGGTGGGCAGCCGCACTAAGGTGGCGGTCATCTCCCGGGACGATGCCATCGATCCGGTTGGGGCGTGTGTGGGGCTTAAGGGATCTCGGGTTCAGGCGGTGGTGAACGAGCTGGGCGGAGAGCGGATCGACATTGTGCCATGGTCGCCTGATCCCGAGCGGTTCGCGCGGCTGGCGCTGGCTCCTGCCCGCGTAGCCAAGGTGTTCTCCGATCCCGAAGGCAAAACAATTCAGGCTGTTGTCGACGAGGACCAGCTATCCCTGGCCATCGGCCGTAACGGACAGAACGTCCGCCTGGCCTCGGAGCTCACCGGATGGAAGATCGACCTCTATTCCAGCCGTGAATGGCTCGAACGCGGCGGGGAAGGCCCGCTCTTCGCCCCGCTTCCACCCGAGGAGGAGATGGCGGGCCAGGTACCCCTCAGCGAGCTGAAGGGGCTCTCGCCCGACCTTACCGGAATGCTGGAGAGCGCGGGCTACAAGATGCTGAATGACATCCTCGACCTCGAGCGCGAGGACATCACCAAGATCCCCGGCATGACGCCGGAAACCGTGGACCAGCTCATGGCGTTTCTATCCGAGCTCACGGACGAGGATGTCGGCGAGGAATCTCGGCCCAAAGCATGAGCGGTCTGCTGGGCCTTATCGGGTTGGGATACCGGGGTCGTCGGATCATCGTTGGAGTGGATGGAGTCCGTAAAGAGTTGCAGGCAGGAAAATGCTGGTGCGTGGTTGTGGCTGAGGATGCCAGCCCACGCGCCGTTGACAAGGTGGTCCGGCTGGCGGCGGCGAAGGGTGTGCCGCTGTTGCCGGGACCGAGCGCCGCAGCGATCGGCGCGCAGTTAGGCAAGCCGCCGGTCATGGCGGTAGGCGTACGGGACCGCGCTTTGGCCGGCGGCATGGTGCAGCTGGCGCCGGTACGCTCCTGACGGAGGAATGAGTGGTTAAAACTCGAGTTCACGATTTGGCAGCGGAGTTCGGTGTCGCCCCTGAGCAGCTTCTCAACATGCTCAAGGACATGAACATCTTCGTACGCAGCCACCTGTCGGCCCTGGAAAGCGATCAGGTCTCCGCCGTACGGGTCCGCTGGGAGCGCGAAAAGCGCCGAAGCTCGGAAGAGCCCGCGGCAAAGAAAGGCCGGCGCAAGGCGGTCAAAGCTGAGCCTCTCCCGGTAGCAGCCGAGCTCAAACCCTCCAAGCGGCGGCGCACAGCAGCTGAGGTGGCACAGGTCGAGGCGCAGGTCCAGGCTGAAAAGGCCGCCGAGATGGCGGCGCTGGAACTGGAACGGCCCGTGATCCACGAGCTGGAGGACAGCGCCCCCGCCCAGACCCTGGAGGAACGCGCGCGGGCCCTGTTCAAGGACTTGCCGCCGGCGCCACCCGAAGCCGAGGAGACGGACATCGCGGTTCAGGAGGAGCCCGTCAACGGCGGTGCTCCCGAAACGCCACTGTTCCGGCCGTCTTCGACGCCACAAAGCGTACCGCGAGCCCCGTTCATCCCGCCGCGGGTGCAGCGCCCCGCCGCCGCCCCCAATCGGGGACCCAAGCCCGTGTTCAGCAGCAGCGCGCCCGCCGCGCCGTCCCGTCCCAGCTCGCCGTCACGTCCCGGAGCTCCATCACGCCCGGGCACGGGGGCACCCCAGCGGCCGGGTAACGATCGCAACGCGCCGCCGGTCCGCACTTTCGGACCCGACGCCGAAAAGGGTGGCGGACGCAAGAGGGGCAAGAAGGGAAAGCGCTCGTCGGTAGATCAGGACGCGGTGCAAGCCAACATCATGCGCACGCTTCAGGGCATGAAAGGCCCGGGCGGGCGCAAGGGACGCCGCACCGACGAGCCGTCGTTCCAGTCGGTTCAGGCCGGACGCCTGGCTGAGGAGAAGGAGCGGGAGAAGACCCTGGTCCGTGTCAACGAGTTCGTTTCGGTTTCGGAGCTCGCCGCGGCCATGAAAGTGCCGGCTACCCAGATCGTGCAGTTCGCGTTCAAGGAGCTGGGTCTGATGGTCACGGTGAACCAGCGGCTCGACTTCGACCAGATCGAGCTCATCGCGTCGGCCTTCGGTTTCCAGGCGGTTCGCGAGGACGAATACGCCGCTGACGCCGAGGTGGACCAGACCGAGGAGAGCCCGGAGCTTTTGGTCCCCCGGCCTCCGGTGGTAACCATCATGGGTCACGTCGACCATGGTAAGACGTCGCTGCTGGACTATATCCGGAAGGCCAACATCGTCGCGGGCGAAGCCGGGGGGATCACCCAGCACATCGGCGCCTACCACGTAGAGCTTCCGGGTGGCAAGCGCATCACCTTTCTCGACACTCCCGGTCACCAGGCTTTTACCGCCATGCGGGCCCGGGGCGCTCAGGTTACCGATACGGTGGTGCTGGTGGTCGCGGCCGACGACCAGGTGATGCCCCAGACAGTCGAAGCCATCAGTCACGCACGCAATGCCGGCGTGCCCATGATTGTTGCCATCAACAAGATCGATCTTCCCACCGCCAACGCGCAGAAGGTGAAGCAGGACCTGCTGCAGCACAACGTTGTGCTGGAGGAATTCGGTGGCACTGTGCTCTCAGCCGAGATCTCCGCCAAGAAAGGCGCGGGCATAGATCACCTGCTCGAGCAGATTCTGCTTCAGTCGGAGATCCTCGATCTCAAGGCCAACCCCGAAGGCAAGGGACACGGCACCGTTCTGGAGGCGAGCCTGGAT
The DNA here is from genome assembly GCA_013813435.1 of Gemmatimonadales bacterium. Lineage (GTDB taxonomy): Bacteria > Gemmatimonadota > Gemmatimonadetes > Gemmatimonadales > GWC2-71-9 > CAVVWJ01. The sequence goes on along the minus strand of JACCRS010000057.1, from coordinate 20,245 downwards.
CCCGGCAAAGGCCCCCTGGCCACGATTCTGGTGCAGCGCGGCACGCTTACCGGAGGTGACAACTTCATCTGCGGACGGTTCTCCGGCCGGGTGCGAGCCCTCTACGACGAACGGGGCAAGGCGGTGAAATCCGCCGGACCGTCGATACCGGTGCAGATCCTGGGCTTCGAGGGCGTGCCGGCCGCGGGCGACACCTTTGCAGTGGTTACCGATGCCGTGGAGGCACGCGAGATCGCGCAGAAGCGCCAGCGTCTCGAGCGGGAAGCGCAAAACCGTCGGAGCGCCAAGGGTACCTCGCTGGAAGACTTCAGCCGCGCCCTCAAGGAGGGCGAGGTCTCGATGCTCCGCATAATCATCAAGGCGGATCAGGGTGGTCCGGCCGAGGCCCTGGCCGACGCCCTCGCTCAGCTCAGTACCAGCGAGGTGCGGGTGGACGTTGTCCACCGCGGCGTCGGCGCTATCACCGAGAGCGACATCCTGTTGGCCAAGGCCTCCGGCGCCATCGTGCTCGGGTTCCACGTCCGGCCCGACTCCAACGCCCGGGGGGCGGCGGAACGGGAGCAGGTCGACGTGCGCACCTATCGCATCATTTACGAGGCGGTCGAGGACGTGCGGAATGCGCTGGAGGGCTTGCTCAAGCCCGAAGAGCGGGAAACCGTACTGGGCGAGGCCGAAGTGCTCCAGCTGTTCAAGGTCAGCAAGGTCGGAACTATCGCCGGCTGCACCGTGCGGGGCGGCACCATCCAGCGCACCGCCCGGGCCCGGGTGGTTCGCGACGGCACCTCGGTTTATACCGGTACTCTCTCCAGTTTGAAGCGCTTTAAGGACGATGTACGGGAGGTTCGCGAAGGCCTCGAATGCGGTATCGGAATCGAGAACTTCAACGATCTCAAGCCGGGTGATCGCATTGAGTCGTTCCGCATGGAGGAGATCAAGCGGACGCTGGCTCCGGCCGCTAGCGGTGCCACGGGGTGAATGTGGGGTCAAGGGTCTAGGGTCGAGGGTCTACTCTGAAGTTGGCTGCCTCGTTAGACCCTAGACTCTAGACCCTAGACCCTCGACCCTTCAAAATGATCATCGCCATCGCCACGTGGGACCTCCACCTTCCCGCCTGCCACTCACTCAAGGAGAAGCGGAGCGTCTTGAAGCCGCTCACCTCTTCCCTCCGGCGAACGCTGAACGTGTCGGTGGCCGAGACCGGACAGCAGGATCTCTGGCAGCGGGCCGAAATCGCATGTGCCGTGGTCGGCACGGCCCGCTCGGTGGTAGACGAGATTATCCGCGCTGCCGACCGCATGATGGAAGAGGCCGATGGAGTGCGCGTAATCGACACTGCCACGGTGTTTCGATGAAAGGCTCATCCCGACGCCCGGAGCAGGTGGCCGAAACCCTGCGACAAGTAATCACCGATGCGCTGCTGAGGGGCGAAGTGCGAGACCCGCGAGTCGGCTTCGTCACCGTTACCGCCGTATTGGCTACCAACGACCTGTCCCACGCCCGGGTCATGGTGAGCGTCCCGGGCGAGGAGGCGGACAAGACCCGGGCGCTGGAAGGCCTGCAGAGCGCTGCCGGTTTCCTCCGGTCCCGGGCAGCGCGAGCGCTCACTACCAGGTCGGTGCCGGAGCTGCACTTCGAGCTCGACCGCGGGCTGGAGCACGCGGCGCGCATCAGCGAGCTGTTGAACGACATCCGGCGGGAGGGCCAGGACTGATCGGGGCGGTCCTGGTGGACAAGCCCCCCGCCATGAGCTCGCACGATGTGGTCCAGCGGGTGCGGCGGGTGATGGCAATCAAAGCCGCTGGTCACACTGGAACGCTGGATCCGTTTGCAACCGGCTTGCTCGTAGTGCTCGTGGGACGGGCCACTCGGCTGGCGCGCTTTGTGGAAGCGCACTCGAAGGTGTACCTCGCCACGGCCCGGCTGGGAGTTCGCACCGACACCGACGACCTTACCGGCCGGGTCATCGAGAGCTCCGAGGCCGGCGGATCGGTGGGCGAGGACCAGGTGGTCGAAGCTCTCGGCCGGTTCCTTGGCACCCAGCTACAGCGCCCGCCGCAGTACTCGGCCAAACACATAGGCGGTGAGCGGAGCTATCGGAAGGCGCGGCGCGGTGAGGTCGTTCAGTTGACCGAGGTGAGCGTCACCGTGGAACGGATCGAGCTGGTGGAGTACCGGCCGCCCCTGGTGACGTTCCGGGCGGTGGTCAGCGCTGGCACCTATCTCCGGGGGCTCGCCCGGGATATTGGTGAGCGGCTTGGTGTCGGGGCGCACCTCACCAGCCTGCGCCGCGAAGCGATTGGCTCGCTCCGGGTGGAAAAGGCCGTCCCACTCGACCGCCTCAGTGCTCATGATCTGATCTCGCCGCTCACGGTCCTGGGAAGCATCCCAACCGTTGAGCTGGGCCAGGAGGACCGGGTAGCGGTGTCGCATGGCAGGGCGGTGGTGGACAGCGGGGAAGCGGGTAAGCGGGTAAGCGGGACAGTTGTTGGATTGCTCGGAGATGGGGAGTTGGTTGCGGTGGCGCGCGCAGATAGCGGATGGCTATATCCATCAGTTGTCCTCGAAGCTCCGTGAACGGCAGGCCGTCCCGCGGTCCCGCCGTCCCGCTTCCGTTGCTTCCAAACGGCAGCACCGTCACCGTGGGATCGTTCGACGGGGTGCACCTGGGGCATCAGGCGGTCCTGCACGAGATCGACCGGCGAGCACGCGCTGCGGGCCGCTCCAGAGTGTTGGTCACCTTCGATCCCCACCCGCTGGAGGTGGTGAACCCCGGCGCGGCGCCGCCGCTCCTGACCACCGGTCCGGAGCGGCTCGAGATTCTTACGCTGTCGCCGCTGGATTATGTGCTGCTGGTGCGGTTCGACCGTCGTGTGGCGAGCCTGAGCCCGGAGGAGTTCGTGGGTGAGATGCTCCTGGAGCGCTGCGGCATGCGGGAGCTGGTTATCGGGCACGATCACGGCTTTGGCCGCGGCCGAAGCGGCGACGTGGACACGCTGCGCCGGCTGGGAAGCTCGCACGGCTTTGCTGTGGACGTGGTGCCTCCGGTCGACTTCGGTGGCCAGCACGTCTCCAGCAGCCGAATCCGGCGAGCGGTGGCGGGAGGAGATTTATCGAACGCCGCGGCAATGCTGGGGCGCCCGTATGGCGTTGTGGGGCGCGTCGGAGTGGGCGAGCGCCGGGGCCGGCTGCTGGGAGTCCCCACCATCAACCTGGCCGATCTGTCGCCGAGGAAGCTCCTGCCCCCCGACGGAGTCTACGCGGTGCGGGTCGAGTGGCGCGGAGGAAGCGCGGGGGGGATGATGAACCAGGGTCCCAAGCCTACCTTTCAGGATGGGCGGCGGGTTCTGGAGGCCCACATCTTCGATTTCGATGGCGACCTCTACGGAGAATGGGTTCGCATCGAATGGGTGGAGCGGCTACGCGACATCGAACGGTTCCGCTCGGTCGAGCACTTGCAGCAACAGTTGAAGCGCGACCATATCCGCGCTGTGGCGGTTCTTGCCGCGGCCCGGACCGGCGCCTGACAGGTCACCCACGGCTTGAGTATCACTAAAACATGTCTATCCGAACACGCCTCCTGTTGATCGCCGGGCTCATCGCCTTGAGCATCTTCTATCTCGTGCCGCGCAACGTCACGCTGCGGGAGCGGGATATCCAGAGCGGAGTTATGACCGACCGCACCGAGAAGCGTGTACCCCTCAAGCTCGGTCTCGATCTTCAGGGCGGCATGCACCTGGCCCTGGAGCTCGACCAGTCGAAGCAGGTCTCGGCCGATCCTAAGCGGGACCTCCAGCTGGCGCTGACAGTGCTCCGCAAGCGCATCGACGAGTTCGGCGTGACTGAGCCTCTGATCCAGCAGGTGGGCGACGACCGCATCGTGGTCGAGCTTGCCGGAATCAAGGACCCGGTGCGTGCCAAGGCCATCGTGCAGCGCAGCGCCTTCCTGGAGTTCAAAATCACTGATGAGACCCGAGCTCTGGAGAAGGCGCTCCCCGCCATGGACCGCGCTCTCCGGAGCCTGGGTATCAAGTCCGAAATCGCTCCAGCCCAGCCGTCCGCGGTGCAACAACTCCTCGGTGGCGACTCGGCCAAAGCGGGTGCGTCAGACACTGCCGGTGCCAAAGACACCACGAGAGCCGATACAGCCGCGGTAATCGGCGGAGTCCTCAGCGGTCTGGTCCAGCCCTCGAGCGCCACCGGCGCCGGCGACACTCCGGGCGAGTACGTGGTGCCTGAAACCGCTTTTCCCCGGGCCGACAGCCTGCTGAACCTTCCTGCAGTAGCTCGACAGCTCCCCCGGGGCATCATCCTCCGCTGGAGCTCGGCGCCCACCAGCGTAGGTGTAGAGCCGGTGCGCTTCCTGTACGCGCTGAACGAGAAGAGCATTGTGACCGGCAGGAATCTGGTTGACGCCCAGGCCCAGCTCGATCCGCTTACCAATGGGCCGATCGTCACCTTCGAGCTGGACCGCCGCGGCGGCCGTACGTTTGGCGAGGAAACTGGCCGCCACGTGGGCGACTATATGGCCATACTGCTTGATGGCCGGGCCCAGGGCCGCCCCCCGGTCATTCAGAGTCGGATCAACCGCAACGGGCAGATTACCCTGGCGGGCCGTACTCTTCAGGAGGCACAAGATCTGGCGCTCACCCTCAAAGCAGGCGCGCTCCCCATCCCACTGAAGATCGTCGAGGAGCGACAGGTCGGCCCCACCTTGGGGGAAGACGCTATTCGCTCGGGAATAATCGCCGGGATCATCGGAACACTATTCGTCATAGCGGCTATGGTTCTCTACTATCGAACCGCGGGCGCCCTTGCGGTGGTGGCACTGGCTCTGTACGCCCTCCTTACGCTGGGGGCGCTGGCAATGCTGGATGCCACCCTGACGTTGCCCGGCCTTGCGGGATTGGTGCTTTCAATCGGCATTGCGGTCGACGCCAACGTGCTCATCTTCGAGCGAATTCGGGAAGAGCTCGCGGCGGGCAAGACCGTCGCGCTGGCCGTAGACGAGGGGTTCACCCACGCGATGAGCGCCATCGTAGACTCCAACGTCACCACGGTACTGACTGGACTCTTTCTCTTTCAGTTCGGCACCGGCCCGGTTCAGGGATTTGCGGTAACCCTGATCCTTGGCATCATTGCCTCCATGATCAGCGCCATCTTTGTGACTCGTACCCTCTTCATCCTCTGGCTAAATCGTAAGCCGGCGATGGCCACCCTGAGCATCTGACTATGAGACTTTTCGCCAACGCGAACTACGATTTTCTCCGGCGTCGCCGCATCGCCTATCTGATCACCCTGATGTTGACCGTGCCCGGACTGCTCGTGGTCATGTTCCGCGGTTTGAACTACAGCGTCGAGTTCACCGGGGGCACGCTGATGCAGGTTGAGAGTCAGAGGCCGGTAGACGTCGGTGCGGTCCGTAACGCTCTGGTTGGACGAGGAATCGAGGGAGCCGAGATCCAGACCTTCGGCTCCGATCGAGAGCTGGTGATCCGGGCCCGCGTCGCCAAGGAGGGTACCGACGCCGACGATACCCAGGCCACCGGGGCAGCACTGCGGCAGGCTCTCGATGCGGTGCTGGGCAGCGGCAGCTACACCGTGCTGCGCACCGAGGCGGTCGGCCCCAAAGTCGGCGGCGAGCTGCGGCAGAAGGCCCTCCTGGCCATTCTTCTCTCGTTCGTGGCCGTGCTCATTTATCTGGCCTACCGCTTCGAATGGCGCTTCGGGGTGGCGGCCGTGATCGCCACCGGGCACGACATCCTGGCGAGCATCGCCTTCATTGGGCTGGTGCGGCTGGAGGTAAGCCTCTTCGTCGTGGCAGGCCTCATGACGATCATTGGTTACTCCCTGAACGACACCATCGTGATCTTCGACCGGATCCGGGAGAACCTGCACCTCCGCAAGCGCGAGCACTTCGAGGACATCCTGAACCGCTCCCTCAATGAGACCTTGCCGCGCACCGTGTTTACCGGAAGCACCGCGCTGGGGAGCCTTCTGGCCCTGGCGGTGCTGGGCGGAGACGTGGTCCGTCCCTTCGCGTTGCTCATGCTGTTCGGCGTCATCGTGGGGACGTTCTCCTCCATCTTCATCGCCGCGCCCGCGCTGCTGGAGATCGAGAAGCGCTGGCCGGGCCCCGCGGCCCGGGGGCACATGACCCCGAAGGCACCCGCTTCGCCGGTGCGCAAGGCCCAGCCGCTTGCTTCGGGAAGCGGGGCCGCGGGGCCGCGGGGCCGGTAAACCGGGAAGGCGGAAAGGGCGTTACGGTACGCCCTCTCCGCATCTCCATGTTGATTGACACCCACTGTCATCTTGCCGATCCAGCCTACCAGCCGGACCGCGCCGCGGTACTGGAGCGTGCATGGGCCGCCGGTGTGTCCCACGTAGTGGTGATCGGAGAATCGCTGGCCCGGGCGGAGCAGGCGCTCGAGCTTGCGGCGGCCGAGCCCCGGCTGGCTCCCACCGCGGGTATCCACCCGCACGATGCCGGCGGCTGGGACGCGGCTTCCGAAAGCCGGCTCCGGAGCCTTTTGCGTAATCCTCGCGTAGTAGCGGTGGGGGAGACAGGCTTGGACTATCACTACGATCACTCACCTCGCACGGGACAGCGCCTGGCATTCGAGTCTCAACTTACGATTGCGGCTCAGGCCGGGAAGCCGGCGGTGATTCATGCCCGGAAAGCGGACGACGACGTCGCGGCAATTCTGGGCGACCATCCAAAGGTGACCGTTATCCTTCACTCGTTCAGCAGCGGGCTGGGACTCTTGCGAGCGGGGCTGGTACACCGCCACTATGTGTCGTTCAGTGGTATGGTGACATTTAAGAACTGGCGCCTGGACGAGGCCGTTCGCGAGACGCCGCTGGACCGGCTGTTGCTCGAAACCGACGGCCCGTACCTGGCACCGGTACCGCATCGGGGAAAGCGAAACGAGCCCGCGTTTGTTGGGCAGGTGGCAGAGCGGATCGCGGCAGTGCGGGGAATGGCGGTGGATGAGCTCATCGCGATCACCGGACAGAACGCGCAGCGGGTGTTTCAACTGCAGTCGGGAGTCAGGAGTGGGGAGTCACCACCCCGTGCCTCAGACTCCGGCTTTGCTCCTGACTTTTGACTCCTGACTCTGACTCCTGACTCCTGACTCTGACTCGGAGCCCATGTGCCTGCTCCCGTAGCCCCGGTCCCTTCCGACATCGCCATCGCGCAGGCCGCCAAACTCCGACCCATCGCCGATGTGGCCGGTGAGCTCGGCCTTGGTCCCGAGGAGATCCTGCCCTATGGACGACACAAGGCAAAGATCAGCGCAGAGGCCATTGCCCGGCGTAAACCCGGGGGACGCCTGGTTCTGGTTACCGGGATCAATCCTACTCCGGCAGGCGAGGGCAAGAGCACGGTGACGGTAGGTGTGAGCCAGGCCCTCCGGCGGCTGGGGAAGAAGGTGATCGTGTGTATCCGGGAGCCGAGCCTGGGGCCGGTGTTCGGGGTGAAGGGCGGTGCGGCGGGCGGAGGCTACGCCCAGGTGGTACCCATGGACGAGATCAACCTTCACTTCACCGGCGACTTCCACGCGATCACCTCGGCGCATAACCTCCTGTCGGCCATGCTGGACAACCACCTGCATCAGGGCAACGCGCTGGGATTGGATCCCCGGCGTATTACCTGGCCCAGGACGATGGACATGAACGACAGGGCGCTGCGGTCAATGGTTATCAGCTTGGGGGGGATCAACGCCGGCCCGGTCCGCGAGGAGCGGTTTGTCATCGTGCCAGGCAGTGAGATCATGGCCATCCTCTCCCTGGCCACCGACCTGGCCGATCTGGAACAGCGGATCTCGCGTATCATCGTCGGGCTTACCCGCGACCGGAAGCCGGTAACCGCCGCCGATCTCAAAGCCTCCGGCGCTATGACGCTCCTGCTCAAGGACGCCATCCTGCCCAACCTGGTGCAGACCCTGGAGGGCGGCCCTGCGCTGGTGCACTGCGGGCCCTTCGGCAACATCGCCCACGGGTGCAATTCTATTGTGGCCACGAAGCTGGGGCTCTCGTTGGGCGAGATAGTGCTCACCGAGGCCGGGTTCGGAGCCGACCTGGGCGCGGAGAAGTTCTTCGACATCAAGGCGCGTTTCGGGAATCTGAAGCCGGAGGCGGCCATCGTGGTCGCCACGGTCCGCGCGCTCAAGATGAACGGCGGCGTCAAGAAGGATTCATTGGGCAAGGAGGATGTCGCGGCCCTCAAGCGAGGGATCGTGAATCTGGAAGCCCACGTTAAGAACGTGCAGAAATTCGGGGTACCCGTTGTGGTTGCTCTGAACCGCTTCACCTCGGACACAGACGAGGAGCTGCGCACCGTGCTCGACACCGCCAGGGGCTGGGGCGCTCGGGCCGCGCTGAGCGAGGTTTGGGCCAAGGGTGGAGAGGGCGGGGAAGCTGTGGCCCGTGAGGTTCTGGCACTGCTCGAAGAGAAGAAGGCTGCGTTCAGGCCACTCTACGATGCCGCCAGGCCGATTAAGGAAAAGATCGAGACCATCGCCCGGGAGATCTACGGGGCCGCGGGCGTCGATTATGCCGCCGCCGCGGAGAAGAACATTGCCCAGTGTGAGGCCATGGGCCTGGCCCAGACACCGGTGTGCATAGCCAAGACCCAATACTCGTTCTCCGACGATCCTGCCAAGCTCGGGCGGCCGAGCGGCTTTCGTATCACCATCCGCGATGTCTACCCTTCCGCCGGCGCGGGGTTTGTGGTCGCCCTCGCGGGCGACATCATGACCATGCCCGGGCTTCCTAAGGTTCCGGCGGCCGAATCGATCCGGGTGCTGCCCGATGGCACCATCGAGGGACTCTTCTAATGGCGAAGCCGCTCGACTTCATCTCTACACCGCGAGCCCCCCAGGCAATCGGCCCCTACAGTCAGGCGGTTCGCGCCAGCGGCTTTCTCTTTACCGCAGGCCAGGTGGCCTTGGATCCTGAGAAGGGGCAGCTGGTGGGGGATGGTATCAGCGAGCAGACCACGCGCGCACTCGAAAATCTTCGGGCCATTTTGGTGGCTGCCGGCAGCGACTTTTCTCACGTGGTCAAGACCACGGTCTTCCTGGTTGACATGGCGGATTTTACCGCGATGAATGAGGCGTATTCCCGCGCCTTTGGCGATCATCGTCCTGCGCGCTCCACCGTGGCCGTGGCCGCCTTGCCGCGGGGAGCCCGGGTTGAGATCGAGGTGATTGCCGCTGTAAAAGGTGAACGGTAAGCGGTGAACGGGGCTGCTCCGTTGGACCGAGACCTCCCGTTCACTGTTCACTGTTCACCGTTTACCGTTGTAGACGGGAGCGGATCAGGCCTGGTGGTCTGGCCGGTCTTCAAAACCGCGAGGGAGGCGCCTTCGGCGGCTCCGGTGGGTTCGATTCCCACACGCTCCCGCCACCTCTTACGCGCAGCCCTGGTGAGTAGCATCACCCTGTTCATCATCCTCATCGGTGCTGCCACCTCCGCTCTGAACGCTCAAGCGGCCCCGCCGCCTCGCCGGCCCGCAGTCCCCCAGGCAGATACCCTGTCGCCCCAGCCGATAAGCCCTCTCAACGCCTTCTGGCGCTCGTTTCTCATTCCCGGCTGGGGGCAGGCGCGGCTGAACCGAAAGCTGACCGGAGGAATCTTCGTCGCCTGGGAAGGCCTCACCCTCGGCATGAGCCTCAAGACCCGGCGGGAGCTGCGCTATCTGCGGCGTAACGGTTCCGTCAGGGGAGATTCCAAGCGGCAGGAGCACGAAGACTGGCTGGTGCTGCTGGCTTTTAACCACCTCTTTTCCGGCCTTGAGGCGTATGTGTCGGCCCACCTGGCGGACTTCCCCGGCGATCTCCGCATCGAGGCGGTTCCCGGAGGAGTCGGTGCTGCGGTATCTCTGCCGATTCGCATTCCGTGAACCGGGCTCCGATAGGAATCTTCGATTCAGGCATCGGTGGCCTCACCGTTGCCCGGGCCATCTACGAGCGGTTGCCGCACGAGTCGACGATCTACTTTGGAGACACCGCCCGAGTTCCTTACGGCCCCAAGTCTCCTGACACCGTGCGCCGCTATAGCCTGGAGATCCTGCACTGGCTCCTGGATCAGGGAGTCAAGGCGGTAGTAATCGCGTGCAACACCAGTACGGCGCACGCGCTTGAGGCGCTCCAGGCGGCCGCGCCGGTTCCGGTCATCGGCGTAATTGAACCCGGTGCCCGGGCGGCCGTGTCAGCCATGCGCGGGGGGCCCATCGGCGTCATTGGCACCGCCGGCACCATAGCGAGCAATGCCTACGCCCGCGCCATTCAGTCGGCCAAACCCGGCGCCGCGGTCGAGCAGAGGGCTTGCCCGTTGTTCGTTCCCCTGGTCGAGGAAGGCTGGTTCGATCATCCTGCCGCGGAGCTCATTGCCGCTGAGTATCTGGAGCCGATGAAGCGCGCGCGGGTGGACGTGATGGTGCTGGGCTGCACTCACTACCCTCTGCTCAAGCCGCTGCTCCAGCGGACCCTGGGCCCCGACATCCGGCTCATAGACAGCGGCGAGGAGACCGCGGCATTGGTGCAAGGTGCACTCCGTTCCAGCGGACTCGGTGCGCCACCGGGTGCTACGCCCGAGCATCGTTTTGTCGTGAGCGATGACGAGGCGAGATTTCGGCAGGTCGGATCGCGCTTCATCGGAGAGCGGCTGGGCAAGGCGGAAGTGGTGGCGTTGGGGTGAGCTGGAAGCTCGGACTCTCGACTCCCAGCTCCACGCGCCCAGCTACCTGAAAGTACAAAGCTCGGCTGCTGACCCCGTAGCCACCGCGTAGCGAAAGCCGTCAAACCAGGCGCCCGGGTTGAGATACTGTCTGCCTCCATCGAGGTTGGCGATCACAGCGCGGTGGGTGTGGCTCATGATCACAAGCCCGACCGAGGGTTCTTCGGCGAGAAGGCGTTCGGCCCATTTGAGCTGGCGGTCGGCGGCCCGGGCCAGGGTGGCTTCGTCATGGGCGTGGTCGCCCAGCGCAGGGCTCAACAGATCCACCAGCCGAAACCCGATTTCCGGATGCAGCAATCGGTAGATTGCCGCAGTGGCGGGGTGTTGAATCAGCCGGTGGATGAGCTTCGCCTGCCATCGGGTTTCCGTCAGGCCGTCCCCGTGGATCGCCACCACTTTGCGGCCGCCGATCTCGAAGGTGGCGCGGAGCGGTTGAAAACGGAGACCCAGGTCGCTCTCCCAGAACCGGCTGTCCCAGCGATCGTGGTTTCCGCCCACCATCACTACTGGCATTCGGCCGCGGAGCGAAGCCAGGGCTGCGGCAACATGGAACCCTCGCCGGGGGATCACTCGGGAATAGGTGAACCAGAAATCGAATAGATCGCCGTTGACCAGCAGGCAGTCGCCCAGCGTAGGGCACGCGTGGAGGAATTCCAGCAGCACCCCCTCGACGGCAGGCGGCGCCACTCCTAGGTGGGCATCGGAAACGACGACGAGGGTGTGGCCCAGCACGGCCGCAAGGTAGCGTGCGCCCCAAGGCCCTGCCAGTCGTCTTACAACCCCATGAGGCTCGCATGGCCGCCGAGTGTCCGGCGATCTCGGAAACCCTGGTCCGGGTCAATTACTCGGAGACCGACCAGATGGGAGTGGTGTACCACGCCCGTTATCTGGTCTGGCTCGACATCGCCCGGACGGAGCACCTCCGGCGGAGCGGCATGAGCTATCGGGAGCTGGAGGCAGCGGGGCTGCGCCTTGCCGTAAGCGAGGCAGCGATTCGATTCCGGCAGCCCGCCCGCTACGACGACCCCATTCGGATCCGATGCTGGGTCCGGCAGGTTGCCTCCCGTAAGGTGGAATTCGGGTATGCGATAGAGCACGCCGATACCGGCCTGCTGCTGGCCACCGCCACAACCAGCCTCCTGACGCTGGACCGCACCATGACTCTTACTCGTTTGCCTGACGATGTCCGCGATGCACTGCGAATCTTTCCCGACCCCGTCAAGCTGGGATCATGAAATTTCTTCTCGGTTCTCTCTGGCTTTCTCTCCCGATTTTCCTGTGTGCCGAGGCGCGGGCGCAGGAGCAGGCCGTAGTAGAGCAGCTTGCACCGGTGCTGGCGGCCGAGGATGCGCGTGAGTGGCGGCAGGACCTGTTCCAGCGAAGCCTCCTTGCTCCGGACTCATTGGTACAGCGCGTCGCAGCCATGGCAGCGGGACGCATCGGCGACTTTCGCGCCACTCCACTGTTGATACGGACTCTCGATCAGCCCGATTCTACAGTGCGCGTCGCGGCCGCGTTCGCGCTTGGCCTGCTTCGAGACTCTGCCGCCATTCAACCGCTGATTCAGCGTCTCACCGGATTGCCCCAGCTCGATGCCCCTACCGCGGTCGAGGCGGTTACCGCGCTGGCCAAGATCGGGGGTCGGCGCAGTGCCGACTTCTTCGCGGCTGTGCTCCAGGGTAAGGTCGCTCTCTCGCAGACCGATCCGGCCGCCGCCACCGGCCAGATGCTGTTGGAAGCATGGCGGCTGGGTGCCGACGCACCGGCGGACGCAGTTCTCCCTTTCGCCCAAGACACCGTTCGGGAAACCCGCTGGCGTGCGGTGTACTCCCTCGGACGGCTGCGGGCACCCGCTGCGGCAAATCAACTGCTCGCCTCCCTTCGGGATGCCGATCCGGCTGTGCGCGCCGTCGCGGCTCGGGCACTGGTACGCGACTATGCCGTGGCGGCAAATCTGGCGCCGGCCACGATCGGCGGCGTGCTGGTCAGAGCAGTGGACGACAATGATCCCGGAGTTCGGATCAACGCGCTCCGCTCTCTCGGCAGCTATCGGGATTCCGCTCTGGCCCCGAAAATCACCGGGAGGGTGGATGATCCGGTAGCGAACGTGCGGGTTCAGGCTGCAGCCACCCTCGGCGAGCTCGGCGGGTCCGCGGCCAGGGCGGCACTGCGCCGGGCTCTCGAGGGGAAGGGAACCTTTGCTCTTCGCCGGGAGGCACTGCTGGGCCTGGCGCGCGCCGACAGCGCTGGATTCAGCCGCTCCTCCCCCGTTTGGCGCTCCAGCAGGGATTGGCGGGATCGTGCCACTGCGGCAGAGGGCTGGGCCTATTCACGAGCAGGTGGCACCCCCTGGTTCATCTCGGAGGCTGATGGCAGAGTGGTTGCGGCCGGATTGCAAGCCTGGGCCGCGGCCGTTCCCGGCCCGGATCGCCCGCTGGCGGAAGCAGGCCGACGGTTGCTGGTCCACCGCGATGCCGCGGTGCGCAGCGTAGCCGGAGATATCGTAGCTCGAGCCGGCGACCCGGCAGACCTGGCGGCGGTGTCGGCTATGTATACCCGCTCATTGCGGGACTCCTTTCCCGATGCCGCCATCGCGGCACTCAAGGCCCTCGTCGCAATCAGGAGCAGCGGAGCGGAAGCACGCACCCGGGTCGACAGTGAATTTCTGAGATCGACCGGGCCGCCAGCCGACTATCTGCTGCGTCGCTGGGCCGAGGAAAACTGGCCCGAGGCTGCCGCGGTGTGGGGGCCGGCGCATCCGATCGAAACCGGCCGCTCGCTCCAGGATTATCGAGATCTCGTGCGGCAATTTATCGTGGCGCCCGACTCCCAAGCCCGCCCGCACGTATTCATCGAGACCGAGCAACGTGGCCTGCTGGAGCTCGAGCTGTACGGTCCGGAAGCGCCCCTCACGGTGGCGAACTTTCTCCGCTTGGTGGATCGGCGCTTCTTCGACGGAAATCGTTGGCACCGGGTTGTTCCGAACTTCGTCGTGCAGGATGGCGACCCACGCGGCGACGGGTTCGGCAGTCCCGGCGGAGCCATTCGAGATGAAATCAACCGGGCGAAATACGACATCAAGCCCATGTTGGGTATGGCTCTTTCCGGACCAGACACCGGTTCGAGCCAATGGTTCATCACCCTCAGTGCTCAGCCGCATCTGGACGGGACCTACACCGTGTTCGGTCGCGCCATCGGCAATGTGAGTGCGTTGACGCGCATAACCCAGGGTGACGTGATACGGACGGTGCGGAGATGAAGGCGGAAAGGGCGGAAATTGCGGAAAGAGAAGCGGCGGAAGGTTGTCCCGAGTTGAGCAGGGGATCGGCTATGGCAAAACCAGAGACATCGAATCGGACGGCTGGTAGACCTGGCGGCAATTTGCTGCGCCGGGTCCGGTTCCTGCTGTCCGCCTTTACCGCCTTTACCGCCCTAAGCGCCTCTACCGCCCACGCCCAGTTCTTCGCCTTCGGCCAGAACAAGATCCAATACCGCAAACTGGACTGGCGCATCATTCGAGGGCCGCACGTCGATCTCTACTACTATCCCGCGGAAGCTGAGCTTGCCTCGGCTGCCCTGGCCTATGCCGAAGAGAGCTACGATGTCCTCGCACTCCAGTTCGGCCACGATGTTGCCGCACGAATTCCCCTGATCGTATACGCCTCACATACGGATTTCGAGCAGACCAACATTCTCCCGTTCACCCCACCCGAGGGGCTGCTTGGCGTCACCGATTTCCTCAAGCGCCGGGTGGCGCTTCCGTTCCGCGGAAACTTCGCCGAGTTCCGCAACACGCTGCGCCACGAGATGGTGCACGTGTTTCAGCTCGACCTCCAGTCGGAGAGCTATCATCAGGCGCCACGGTCCGGACGGTTCGCCTACCCCCTGTGGTGGAGTGAGGGTTTGGCCGAGCTCTGGTCGGGAGGGGAGGATGCCCGGGATGTCATGGTTCTGCGGGATCTCACACTGAGCGGGCGCCTTCCCCAGCTGCGCCAGCTCACGTACGTCGTCGGTGGCATAGTCTACCCCCTCGGGGGCCGGATCCACCGATGGCTGGCGCATACCTATGGCGACTGGCGTGTGCCGCTGATGTACAAGGAGGCCAACCGCTACGACACCTTCGAGGATGCCGTTCTCGCCACTTACGGACGGACCCTCAACCAGCTGAGCGAGGAGTTCCAACTCTTCATGCGCCGTGACTTCTACCCGTCGGTAGACAGTCTGGCACCCCTGCCCGTGCTCGCGAGAGAGATAACCCGCCTGGCCATCAAGCCCGCTTTTCTGCCTGAGTCCGCCGC
Organism: Gemmatimonadales bacterium; assembly: GCA_013813435.1. Lineage (GTDB taxonomy): Bacteria > Gemmatimonadota > Gemmatimonadetes > Gemmatimonadales > GWC2-71-9 > CAVVWJ01. Next base: position 5,207 of record JACCRS010000057.1, on the reverse strand, counting down.
GAGCGATACGGCACAGGGGGACCGGGGAGAAGTCATATACGTATCCCCGGCGACGGGTTATGTCACGATTTATCGGAAGGGCGTCAGTGGAGGCAAACCTCGGAAAGTTGTAACTGGTGGCCGCACCGCCGGGCTGGAATCCTTCCATCCATTTGATTCCCGGATGGACGCATCGCGATCGGGTCTCCTGCTCTTCGCGGCTCGCTACGGAGACCGAGACGCACTGGTGGTATGGGATCTGGAGCGGGGAAAGATGGCTGGACGGTATCAGTTCGACCGGCTGGTGTCGATTCTGTCGCCCATGTGGATGCCCGATCGACGGAGCATCGTATTCAGCGGACTATCGGAGAGCGGTGTCTCCGACCTGTACCGCGTCCGGCTGCCGGATGGCCGGCTCGAGCCTCTCACCCGAGACCGGTTTCAGGACCTGGACCCGAGCCCTCACCCGGATGGCCGACGCATCGTTTTCGCGTCTGACCGCACCGCCCAGGGTCTCCAGGGTGCGGTCAATCTGTTCGTGATGGACATCGCCACCGGCAGCACCGCCCAGCTCACCCGGGGTCACTGGGTTGACGAGTCTCCCTCATGGGGACCCGACGGGCGGGTCTATTTCACGTCCAGCCGTGACAGCGTTTTGAATGTTTTCTCGGTTGACAGCTTGGGTGAGGGCCGCCGTGAGACCTCCGCCTGGAGCGGCGCGTTCGATGCCGTCCCTCTCCCCGGGGACCGCGGGCTTCTGCTTGGCGGGTTTCACGATCTCAGCTGGAATCTGTACCGCTACCCGGTCGACTCCTCGGCGCGGCGCGATCGCTTCACCATCGACTCGGGCCCCCCGGCAGGCCAGTGGGCCTGGGCTGAAGCAGGCGACACCGCGGCCGGCTCCGCTGCCGGGGAGCCATACCGCCGGCGCCTCACGCTCGACATTGCCGCGGGAGACGCTGTCTTCGTACCCGGGTACGGCGGAGCCCAGGGCATCGCGTTCCTGATGAGCGATCTTCTGGGTGACAACCTGATCTTCGGATCAGTCGGATCGTTCCAGGGGCGCCGCCTCGGCAGCGTGTTCGACAATATCAATGCCAGCGCAGTGTACCTCAACCGCGAGCGGCGACTCAATTGGGGGTTTGGCGCCTTCAGAACCAAGGGGCGGAACTTCGACGGCGACAACGTAGTCGCATACAACGAGACCGCGGTCGGCGGTCTCGGCCTTCTGCGGTATCCCCTCAGCCGCTTCAGCCGGGTCGAGGGCACCGTGGTGGTGGAGCACTCGGATAGAGTTGATTTTACCCTTCCGGTGGATCAGCCACGCCGGGTCGGCTGGCTCGCGTCGCATTACCTCAGTTACGTACACGACAATTCGCTGTGGATTCCGTCCGGCCCCATCGACGGAACCCGGTTCAGTTTCACCGGCGGAATTTCGAGCGACTTCAGTAACAGCCGTTTCGATAGCTATCTCCTGAGCGGCGATTGGCGTCGGTATTTTCGGTTGGGCGGGCGGAGCGCGTACGCCGTTCGCGCGCTCGGGTTCTACAGCGGCGGCGACCGGCCGCGCCGCATCAACATCGGAGGTACGCTTGGTCTCCGCGGCTACCCGCAGTTCGGATACATCCTGGGTTCGCACGCATTCATGTTGAATCAGGAAATACGTTTTCCAATACTCAAACATTTGACTCTCGGCACCCCGTTCGGCGATGTGGCTCTCCCCGAGATCCAGGGAGGTCTTTTTGCGGACGTTGGTAAGGCCACGTTCCCCTCCGGCCAGGACCGCGCGCTGCTCGGCAGCTACGGGCTCAGCTTCCGACTGGCAATCGCTCCGCTTGCGGTGCTGAGGATGGACATCGGCCGCCGTTTCACCGACGATGGCTATGCTGGCTACAGTCTAAGCCGGGAGCAACGAAGGCCGGGTTTCGTGAGCTTCTTCTTCGGCTATAACTACTGATGCGACAATGTTTTGGGCTTGACCGCCCGGTCCTCCTGGTCTACCTTGGCCTGGTTGGAGCTGGGTGCCGAACTGCCCCGGGCCCGGTTCTGCCCGCGGCCGCGGAGCCGGTATCGCGCGATCAAGTCGCGGAATGGGTTGCCATTACCGTCCCGACCGACAGCCGGCTGCATCGCTTCAAATGGCTATTCGTAGACGATCGAGCCAGTGCTGGCGGTCAGGGAAGCGCGCGGGTAGCTCCGCCGGATTCATTCAGATTCGATGTTGCGGGGCCATTTGGCAGCGGCGCCGCCTCCGCTGTAGTGGTAGGACAGCGTGCCTTATGGACCGAGCCGCCGGACGCAATCGCCAAGCTCGTCCCCAACTATCCGCTGATGTGGGCTCTGTTCGGAGTGGCCAGGCTGCCGGCGGAAGGCGTGGCAATAAGGGGACTCTCTCAGGACTCCGTCACCAGCTGGCAGTACGCCGGGCTGACCGATACCATCCAGTACGCGCGGACGGCGGGCAATCCGGTACGGTTCCTGGCGGAGGTACGCCACGCCGGTGAGCTGATCGGTCGGGCCGAAACTACGCTGCAGCCGGATGGAGCTCCCATCAAAGCTCGGCTGACCGTGCCCAGTGCGCCGGCCAAGCTCGACCTGACGTTTCTTTCCACCTCGCGGGACACCTTTGCGCCTGATATCTGGCTTCCTCGCATCCCTTAGCATGCTGGCACTGGGCGGCTGCCTCTACGGATTCGCTGGAGGCGGCCTTCCACCATCGATCAAGACGGTAGCCGTGCTTCCGTTCGACAATCAAACGCCCGAGCCCACGCTGACCCAGGAGATCTCCCGTGCGGTGCGAGAGGCTGTCGAGCAGCGCCTTGGCCTGCGCCAGTCTGCCGAGCTTCGGGCGGACGCGGTGGTGCGTGGATCCATAACGCGCTATGAACCCGATCTTCCTGTGGCATACGAGGGTGGTGAAGACCGGGAGGTTACCGTTACCCGCCGCCAGGTACAGATAACCCTGAATGTGGAGATCCTCGACCAGAAAGAAGGGAAGCCACTCTGGCAACGCAGCGGACTTGTGGTTAAGGGAGATTACGACTCGGGGCGCGAGATCGAGGGTCGCGACAGGGCGCTCGATGATCTCGTGGTGAACATCGTCGAGGGCGCGCAGTCACAATGGTGAGCATCGGGCGAGGCTCCCGCCGTGGCGCCGGCGGCCTTGGCTGCCTGTTTTCACTGGTCCTGTTTGCCGGGGCGCTCTACTACGGTACGAATATCGGGCAGGTGTACCTCCGGTACTACCAGATCCTCGACGTCATGCGCACTCAGGCCCGTTTGGCTCCGAGCCTGCAGGACGAGGTGATCTACCGTCGACTCAACGGTCAGGCCGATTCATTGTTTGCCGGCGCGACCAAGCCGCACTTCAAGATCACGCGCAGCGACCAGCCGCTGCGGATCATCATCGAGACCGAGTACACCGATCAGGTGGACCTGCCACTCTTCAAGCATACGTTCATCCTCCGGCCCCGGGCCGAGGAACTACTCTAGCCCTTCGACATGCACGAACTCTCCGTTCCCAGCCTTTTTCTCGTGCTGGCGGCCATGCTCGTCACGGCCAAGCTCCTGGGTGAGCTCGCCGAGCGCTTCGGGCAACCAGCTGTATTAGGCGAGCTGGCCGGGGGCGTGATCCTCGGCGCTAGCGTGCTCGGTGTGGTCCCCACCGAGGGAACCGGGGCTGAGATCATCCACGTGCTTGCCGAGCTCGGGGTGGTGCTCCTGCTCTTTGAGATCGGCCTGGAAACCGACCTGAAAGAGATGTTTCGCGTCGGTACCGCTTCGCTCTCTGTGGCCGCCGTGGGTGTCGTGCTCCCCTTTGCCCTCGGCTTTGCCTACTGGGCCTTCCTGCCTCACTCCGCTAGTGAAGGCAGTACAGATCTTGTCATGGCAGCCGTCTTCGTCGGCGCCACTCTCACGGCCACATCGGTAGGTATCACGGCTCGGGTGCTCTCGGATCTGGGGCAGATGGGCAGCGAAGAGGCCAAGATCATCATCGGTGCGGCCATCATTGATGATGTGCTGGGCCTGGTCATCCTCACGGTGGTCTCCGGCATGGCTGCGGGAGCTTCCATGGAGGCGCTCGGAATTCTCCGGGTGCTCGCCGTGGCCGTTGGCTTCCTGGTGGTAGCCGTGCTCGTGGGCCGGTTCGCCGCACCCCGGCTGTTCGATCAGGTGGTGCGAATGCGGGTCCGCTACGTTCTGCTGGTCTTCGCAATCGCCTTTGCGCTTGGCCTTTCGGCTGCGGCATCCCTGGTGGGCTCCGCGCTGATAATCGGGGCCTTTGCCGCCGGAGTCATCCTCTCCGGTACCAATCAGTTCGATACCATCGAGCGGGAGGTCCGCCCGGTGGCGTCGATCTTCACCCCCATCTTCTTCGTGAGTGTAGGCGCATCGGTCAATCTCGGACTGCTCAACCCGGCCCGCGAAGGCGCGGCGGGGATCCTGGGTGTGGCCGCCGTGCTCACACTTCTGGCTGTTGTCGGTAAGCTCGCCGCGGGCTGGGCCGCACCCTGGGTCAAGTTCCGCCGGCTCGTGGTAGGTGTCGGCATGGTGCCACGGGGCGAAGTCGGTCTCATCTTTGCCGACATCGGCCGGCGCTCCGGCATCCTCGATGAGGCTGTCTTCGGCGCCGTTCTTCTCATGGTCATGGCCACGACTTTTGTGGCGCCTCCGGGACTGAAACTCCTGTTCCAATCGTCTCCGGGCCAGACGAGGTGAACATGACGCACACCGGGCGCAAGGTGCGGAGACTGGGTGAGGCAATCACCTGGCGTACGCGCCAGATTGGACCCGTGGTTTTCACCAATGGTGTTTTCGATCTCATTCATCCCGGGCACGTTGAGTTGCTCGATAGCGCGCGCGGAGAAGGAATCGTGCTGATCGTTGGGCTGAACAGCGATGCTTCTGTGCGCCGTCTCGGCAAAGGTGCGGGCCGACCGCTGGTTGCCGAAGCGGCCCGGGCCCGAGTGCTGGCCGGGTTGGCGGCCGTGGACTGCGTCGTACTGTTCGAGGAGGAAACTCCCCTCGAGCTGATCAAGAGTCTGGCGCCCGATGTACTGGTGAAGGGCGAGGACTATTCGCGTGATGAGATCATCGGCGGTGACTGGATCGAGTCGCGTGGTGGGAAAGTGGTGCGGGTTCCTCTGGTGCAGGGCTTCTCAACCTCCTCTCTTGTGGAGCGTCTTCGTGCCACGTCCTGATGGCCGTGCCAACGACCAGCTCAGACC
>JACCRS010000055.1 GCA_013813435.1 Gemmatimonadales bacterium | reverse complement strand
GGCCTGGAGAGATGTGTGGGTGGGCGGGTTGGTGACAGCCGGTCTGTTCACCATAGGAAAGTCGATCATCGGGCTCTATCTCGGCACCAGCCGCTTCTCCTCCTCCTACGGAGCCGCTGGCTCGGTGATCGTTCTTTTGGTCTGGGTGTACTACTCGTCCCAGATCATACTTCTGGGAGCCGAATTCACCCGGGAGTACGTCAAGCAGTTCGGGCGCCGTCCGCGGGCGGCAGAGTTTGCGGTAAAGGACGGGCCCGAGGATAAGGTTGGGAAAGAGGTCAACCGGGTAACGGGGTAGCGTGTAGGCGGGTTCGTCTTCCTCCCTAACGGTGCGTTCTCCCCATCAACTTCTCCCCCGCCGGCGGTGCATAGGCTTGCATCCGCTGGAGCAGCTGCAATGCATCCGACTCCACAATAATGGCGTGCCGGTGCTCCGGTGTGAGAAACCCCTCCCGCACCGCATGATCGAGAAATCCCGTCAGCCCGTCGAAGTACCCCTCGACGTTGAGAATGCCGGACGGCTTTGCGTGAATGCCCAGTTGCGCCCAGGTCAGAATCTCGAAGAAGCCTTCCAGCGTCCCAATACCACCCGGCAGCGCGATGAAGCCATCCGACAAGTCCGCCATCTGCGACTTCCGCTGATGCATCGAAGCCACCACGATCAAATTCGGGATGCCAGTGTGAGCCGCTTCCTTTTCCACCAGCTGCTGCGGAATGATCCCGGTGACGTGCCCGCCGTGCTCGTGAACCGAATCGGCCAGCTCACCCATTATGCCGACGCTCGCGCCACCGTAGACCAGCTCGATGCCCTGCTCGGCAAGCACCTTCCCAAGCTGGCGGGCGGCCGCTCCGTACTCGGGACGCGAACCCGGGTTCGTGCCACAGAACACACATATCCGGTTCATCTGCCGTTCGGTCATCCAGTTTCCTCGGGCCGATTAGGTTGGAGTCGAGTCAGGAGCTGGCAGGAACATCTCTCGTAGAGACGGTCCTCGCTCTGCTCGGGATGATGAATACGTCTCCATGCTCCCGACTTCCACATAAGTATACGGAGATCTCTTATGCAAAGGCGTACTCTCGGCCAGGAGGGCCTGACTGTCTCGGCTGTCGGGCTTGGCTGTATGGGCATGTCTGAGTTCTATGCCGGCCGGGATGATGCCGAGTCGATCGCGACCATCCAGCGGGCACTCGATACCGGCGTCGACTTCCTCGATACCGCTGATATCTACGGTCCGTTCACCAACGAGCGCCTGGTCGGCACCGCCATACGGGGGCGTCGTGATACGGTGGTCCTGGCCACCAAGTTCGGTAACCAGCGAGGGGAAGACGGCAGTTTCCTCGGGGTGAATGGGCGGCCTGATTACGTGCGGAAATCCTGCGACGGCTCCCTTCAACGTCTCGGCGTCGACCACCTGGACCTCTACTACCAGCATCGCGTGGATCGCAGCGTCCCTATAGAGGAAACGGTGGGCGCCATGGCTGAGCTGGTACAAAGCGGCAAGGTGCGGTTTCTGGGACTTTCCGAAGCTTCAGCGTCCACTATTCTGAGGGCTAACCAGGAGCATCCCATCACGGCACTGCAGACAGAGTATTCTCTCTGGAGTCGAGATCCAGAGGACGAGGTTTTACCGCTGTGCCGCGAGCTTGGCATCGGGTTCGTAGCCTACAGCCCACTCGGGCGTGGATTCCTCACCGGGCGATTCCGCACTTTGGAGGATCTGCCGGCGGACGACTACCGGAGAAATTCACCTCGATTTCAGGGCGAGAATTTTCAGAGGAACCTGGAACTGGTTCAGCGGGTCGAAGACATTGCCCGGGGGAAAAACTGCACCCCGGCTCAGCTGGCTTTGGCATGGTTGCTGGCTCAGCCCGACGACATAGTGCCGATTCCCGGAACCAAGCAGCGGCGCTACCTGGATGAGAATATCCAATCCGTGCAGATCGAGCTGACCCCGGCGGAGCTGGAGCGATTAGGGGAGGCTGCGCCCAAGGGTGCGGCGGCTGGAGACCGCTACCATGAAGCCGGGATGCGGACCATCGACGGCTGATACCCCCCTCAGCCCAATGTGGCTGAGCGGGGTGTGGGAGGTCGCTGAGCTCCGAATCAGGCCTGGAGATCGCTACGGGGCTCGGAGATCGCCTCGACGATCCGGCCTACCTCGCGGTCGCTCGCAGCCCCATCTTCTCGCGCGATATCAGCCTGAGCCACGATACCAACTAGCACACCATCGGTGTTCACGACAGGCACCCGCCTCACCTGCCGCTCGATCATTACCTGGCGCAGATCCTCCACCTCATCCTCCGGCACGCAGGTGATCGGCTCGTGAGTCATCACATCGCGAACCGGGATGTCCGGCCCCTTTCCGACAGCCAGCCCCGAATGGCCAGGTCACGGTCAGTCACGGTGCCAATCAGGCGATTCGAGGCGGTATTCTCAACAACCGGAATGGAACCGCAGTCGTTATCGCGCATGAGGACTGCCGCCTCCTGAACAGTCATGTCCTGCGTGCATCGCGCTGGATCCGGTGTCATAATCTGTTTTACTCTCATGTCTCCTTCTCAGTTATTGGAACTACAATTTCACCCCGCCTGTCCAGCCCTGCGGTGACCTGCGTAACTTTCGGCGGTCTGCGGCGACTGGCCTCAACCCGGTCCTGAGAGGCGAAATGAGCCTTCCCGGCGAGATCATCCAGGGCATCCTGGCTCGCGGTGCGCTGGTGATCCTTCGGCTTTATGTCGGAGTTGTCTTCCTGGTTGCAGCACTGCCCAAGGTTCAGCGGGATTTTGCCCCCGGCCTTCTCGGCTTTCTGGAGCAGGTAGCGTTACAGCGGGGGCACCCGTTCTACCAGCGGTTCGTGCAGGATATCGTCCTGCCTAATGTCCCGGTTTTCTCGGAGCTGGTCCGCTGGGGAGAACTGCTGGTGGGGGCCACTCTAATCGTGGGTCTTCTGACTCGTTTCTCGGCCGCGTCGTACTGGTGCTGGCATTGAACTACATGTTCGCCAAAGGTGCTTGGTTCTGGACACCGACGAGTAACGACGCTGCCCTCGTTGCCATCTCGCTGGCCCTTCTTATTGGCGCTGCTGGTCGAACCCTCGGCCTGGACGCTCTGCTGGCACGCCGCTGGCCCCGGTCGCCTTTGTGGTAAGGTAGTATCTCTCACTCAGACATTCCCAGCACATCCAGCAGGAAAGCGTATTTAAGAGCGATCTCACGCAGGAAATCGAAGCGGCCCGAGGGCCCCCCGTGCCCCGCGCCCATGTTGATCCGGAGCAGGAGTCGGTTGCTGTCCGTTTTTACTGCCCTGAGGCGGGCGGTCCACTTGGCCGGCTCCCAGTAGGCTACCCGAGGGTCGTTGAGGCCGGCTGTGACCAGCATGCTCGGATAGGCCTTGGCCTCGATGTTGTCGTAAGGCGAGTAGGAGCGGATGTACGCGTATGCGGCCGGATCGTTCGGGTTGCCCCACTCATCGTACTCGATGACGGTGAGGGGGAGCGAGGCGTCGAGCATGGTGTTGACCACATCCACGAAAGGCACCTCCGCCAGGACCACCCGGAAAAGGTCAGGCCGCAGATTCGTCACAGCACCCATGAGCAGGCCGCCGGCACTTCCGCCATTGATTGCCAGGCGGTCCGGTGCGGTGTAGCCCTCCGCCACCAAGTGCTCCGCACAGGCGATGAAGTCGGTGAACGTGCTCCGCTTGTTCAACAGCTTCCCACCTTCGTACCATGCCCTTCCCATCTCCTCGCCCCCTCGCACGTGCGCGATCGCGACCACGAATCCACGGTTGAGCAGGCTCAGAATGTTGGAAGAGAACGCCGGGTCGTAGCTAAACCCGTAGGCTCCGTAACCATTGAGAAGCAGTGGCCGAGCTGCGCCGAGATGGAGAGAGGCGCGATAAACCAGCGAGATAGGGACTTTCCTGCCATCCGGGGCCGTGGCAAACACCCGCTCACTTCGGTAAAGCGATGGATCATAGCCGATCACCTCGGTCTGCTTGCGCACCTCCCAGGTCCGGAACGCCATGTCGTATTCCACGACCGAGTTCGGGGTCACCAGAGAGGTATAAGTAAAGCGGAGGAGGGTGGTGTCGAACTCCGGGTTATCGTGAGCTCGCACGGTGTAAACCGGCTCGGGAAATGGAACGAGGTGTTCCTCACCCGAGGCAAGGTCGACAAGCCGAATCCGGCGCAGACCTGCCTCCCGTTCGTAGACCGCCAGATGGGCCCGGAAGGCATCGGCCCCATCCAATTTGACAGCAGGGCGGGGTGGCAGGACTGCCGACCAGTTGGCCTTGGAGGGGCTGGCTACCGGGGCGCGGACCAGCCGGAAATTGGGCGCCCCGTCATTTGTGGTGATGAAGAAATGATCATCATGGTGCGTCACGCTGTACTCGACCCCCGGCTGGCGGACCTGCACTACCTGGAACGATGCCTCGGGTTGGTCGGCATTCAGAAATCGGACCTCGGATGTGGAGTGACTCGCAATATCGAGGATCAGATATCGCCGGCTTCGAGTACGGTTGATATCCAGGAAGAAAGATTCGTCCGGCTCGAAGTAGACCATGACGTCTGTGCGGGGACTGCTACCGACGGTGTGCCGATAAATACGGCACGGTCGTCGCGCTTCATCCAGCACAGTGTAGAAGAGAGTGCGGCTATCGTTGGCCCAGGCGACGCCCAGTGACGTTCCTCCCATGCTTTCCGAGAGCAGCGCGCCGGTGCTCAGGTCCTTGATGTAGAGTCTGAACTCTTCGGCACCAGACGTATCAACTGAGTAAGCAAGGAGCCGATGGTCGGGGCTGACCTCACTGACACCAATCCGGAAGTAAGTGTGCTCCGAAGCAAGGGTGTTCTGATCGAGCAGGATTTCCTCGGGAGCCACAAGGCTGCCCCGCTTACGGCAGAAGATCGGGTATTGCGAGCCAGTCTCGGTCCGATAGTAGTACAGGTAATCGTCAATCCGCTCGGGTACCGAGAGGTCGGTCTCCTTGATCCGGCCGCGCATCTCCTGGTAGAGCTGCTCCTGCAACCCCTCTGTATGCCGCATTAGGGCGCCGGTGTAGCTGTTCTCGGCCTCGAGGTATGCGATTACCTCTGGGTCGCTACGATCCCGCAGCCAGGAGTATTCGTCGACCCTGGTTTCTCCATGGACGGAGTAGACCCGGGGGTCCACTCGCGCGACCGGGGGTCCTGACACCGTCTCGATCCCGATGCTGGAGGTTTCGATCCCGGGATATTCCAGCGACGGGCCGCCGGCAGGCAGGATTGAGGAAATGGTGCGAGCGGGGTTAACGGACATCTGGGGTCAATCTCGATTTCCCGGCGACACGAAATCCACCGGACCGGTTTAGGTGGACCCCCAAAGTGGGTCCTGGGGCGGAATTACGACCGCCCTGAGCACCAAGTCAAGTGCATCACAAATCGATGTGGTCAAAGGAGTTATATGATGGAAGCCAGCCTCAGCCTACCCGGGCGCATTGGTCTCAGGGACGGGCTGAACTGGGGAAGTTCGGCCCCTGCCTCAACATACGCCGATCCCTTGGCCGGTTCCGCTGCGGTGCCAGGTGGAAGAGGCTAACGGCAGCCCCTTATCTCCTTACGCTCCATGAAGCTCCAGCCCCGAGCGTCAGCTGATGGCACCACCACCACGTCCACCGGCTGGGTCAGTGAGGCGGTAGTGATGCAATTTGGTCCTGGAGTCCTTTCGACCACTTCGACGCTCAACTGCCCGTCGGTCTGAGTGACCCGATCCACTGCGATCTCATGGCCCCCGGTGGAGCGCTGGCCTGCTGCCACGGCAACAACGACGTCGCGGGTGAAGTCGACATCCGGTCGGTCGCCAACGGCCAACTCAGACCAGAACTGATCCCAGGAGTTGGCATCCCTAATTACCAGGCGTCGAGCCTCTCCAATGCCGGTATGGGTCCATTGACCTATTCGGCGTATGTCGAGGGGGACGGTACCGCCGTAGGGCGCGTAGCCTCGGGCAGGAGCGGCGCCCGGCTGGGAAGCTATTTGAGGTGCCGTGTCAGCTCTAACGGCTGGCTCGACGGGAGGCTCCGGCTGGGGCGCAGGCGCCAGCGAAACTGGCTCGCTCGTCGTGGTCTCCTCTGTGTCGGAAGCCCGGATGGTCGTCCCCGACGCACAACCGATCAGAGCCGCGGCCGGGATGAGTAAGGCATACCTCCGTGGGATCATGGGTGCTCCCTGGTCGGTAGATAAAATAGCGTTCTATGAGACCATACTACGGTGAAATACTCCGCTCCGCTCCCTGAGCCGTCTCGCAGGGCGTGTGATCTGAATCACCGGGCCTTGGGAATGCCGCCACTCCAAGTAGCCGGTCACCCCGTCTTCATCTTATGGCATGGGCTCTTTACGTCGGCCGTTTCACGCCGCACCTTATCTGGCGCTTCGCCCGACTCACCAGCCAGTGCCCTCAAGGAGATCGTGATGAACCTCGTTGACCGTGTCAAGCGGATCCTGCTGTCTCCCAAGACCGAGTGGGAAGTCATCGATGCGGAGCCCGCTACCGCAACGGAACTCTACACCCGCTATATCGCGCCTCTTGCGGCTATCGGGCCCATCTCTCAGCTCATCGGATACTCGGTATTTGGGATAACCGTTCCTTTCGTCGGCACCTACCGGGTTCCGATCGGTTCCGCCATCACGCAGGCAATCGTCACGTACATTCTTACCTTGGCGGGTACCTACATCCTGGCGTTGATCATTGACGCACTGGCCCCGACGTTTAACGGACAGCGCAACCAGATCCAGGCCTTGAAACTGGCCGCGTACTCACTCACGGCGAGTTGGGTAGCAGGCATCTTCGCCCTGATTCCGGGGCTGCGGATTCTTACCCTCCTCGGACTCTACAGTCTATATCTGCTGTATCTCGGATTGCCGGTTCTCATGAAGGCGCCACGTGAAAAAGCGCTCGGCTACACGGCGGTGGTAATCATAGCGGCGATCATCCTTTCGATGGTCATTGGAGCGATAGCTGGCATCTTCATGAGGGTGCCAAGCGCTGGTATGACCATTCCCTGAGGATGGCCCAAGCGACGGAGATCACATCCCGGGGGGGTCTTGGGGCTTAGAATTGCGCTTCTGCCGGGCGCTAAGCCGGCCAAACACCGAGACATCGGCGACCGACGAGAATAAAGGAAGCTACTAATGACTCGCTCAGGCTGTGGTTCTGTGCGCCTGCCTTTTTCGGCGCTTTCCTCGCTGGTAATAGTTGGTCTGGGGGCGGGTCTGGCCGCCGGTCCGCTCGGATGCGCCCGGAACCCCGTCACCGGCAAGAGCGAGCTGTCACTGGTCTCCGAGTCTCAGGAGATCCAGATGGGACAGCAGGGCGCCAAGGAAGTCGCCCAGTCCATCGGCTTCTACAAAGACGCGGCGGTCAATGCCTACGTAGCCGATATCGGGAAGCGGATGGCGGCGCAGTCGGAACGGCCCGACTTACCCTGGGAGTTCCACGTAGTGGATGACGCATCGGTAAACGCTTTCGCCATCCCCGGCGGTTTTATCTATGTGACTCGGGGCCTCATGAGCTCCATCAATAACGAGGCCGAGCTCGCCGGTGTCATCGGGCATGAAATCGCCCATGTCACCCACCGCCATTCGGTCCAGCAGATCAGTAAGGCTCAACTGGCGCAACTGGGACTTGGCATCGGGAGCATTATCTCCTCCGACATCGCCAAGTTTGGACAGCTGGCCGGTGCTGGACTAGGGCTCCTGTTCCTCAAATACGGCCGTGATGCCGAGAATCAGGCGGACCAATCCGGCTTCCGTTACGCCTTGGGTCAGAATTACGACGTGCGGGAGATGCCGAACGTGTTCGAGACGTTAAGTCGGATCAGTGAGGCGGGCGGCGCAGGAAGGCTTCCAGAGTGGCTCGCGACTCACCCTAACCCCGACAACCGTATCGAGCACATTGAGAAAATGATCGACACGGTTCGCCTGCAGGACAGGAAGCTCGTCGTGGACCGGGAGGACTATCTAAGGCACATACAGGGGATGACGTTCGGGGAAGACCCCCGCCAGGGCTACTTCGAGGGCAACGCGTTCTATCACCCCCAGATGCGCTTCCAAATGCAGTTTCCGGCTGAATGGAAGAAACAGAACATGACGCAGGCGGTGGTGGCGGTAAGTCCAGGTGAGGATGCTATCATGCAGCTCGGTCTTGCGGGCCAAACCCCGCCGGAGCAGGCGGCCCGGCAGTTTCTTTCACAACAAGGGGTAGAGGCAGGCAACGCCTCGGCAGCAAGAATCAACGGGCTACCGGCGGCGTCGAGTTATTTCCGGGCCCAGACCGAGCAGGGTCAGATCGAGGGCATTGTCTCGTTCGTTTCCTACGGCGGACAGACCTTCGGCCTTATGGGCTACACACCTGCGGGAAAACTCAGCTCGTACGATCGGAGCTTCCAGAGCTCCATCGGAAGCTTTACCGAGCTCCGCGACGCCTCCAAAATCAATGTTCAGCCGGCCCGTCTCGAACTGGTGAAAGTCCCCCGCCAGATGACTCTGGACCAGTTCAACTCCCAGTACCCCTCATCGATTCCACTGGAGCAGCTGGCAATTATCAACCATTTGGAAGGACCGTCTTCAGTGATTCCGGTCGGCCGGATGGTGAAACGGGTAGTGGGCGGCCGGCCGGCGGGATCGTCCTGATGTAAGTTCGGTAGCCACTCAATTTGCCTTGGCACAGGCTAAGACGCTAATCAGGCAGCCGCAACAGGATGCGATCGCTGCTGCCTGCTGCTTTTGGTTCGATCTGTGCGAAGATGGTGAGAACTTTCGATCGACTGGGAGCGCACGAGTATGGCACCAGGCCGTGCACCTCGATCGTGGCGCCTGCCTCATCCAGCGTCCAGGATCCCGACCTCGTGCCCTCTCCCCGAGCCACACACCGGCCTGAAATTCTGACGCGGCGTCCCAGCAGACTGTCGGCTTGAAGAGCATCGCTTACACCTACCAGTGGAGCCTGATCTGGGCGCACCGGTACCTCGGACCCGCCGGTGGGCTCGGTGGCGGGGCTGCCAGATCTCCCCCGGTCTACAGTGGCCGGGCCCGAGCGGGGATCGGCGATAGGAGTAGGGCTGCCCGGATCGCGAGGGGCCCCACCAGCAGAGCTACAAGCGGCGGAGAGCAGAGGCAGAAGGATCAGAACAGTTAGGTGGTTTCTCATGCGGCCTCCAACGGTGGCTACGACACTCGCCGAGTCTTGCGCTTCATGAAGTCCATCAGAATAAACTGGCCCAGCGTCATGGTGTTGGTAAAATACGCCTTCCCTTTGCAGATCGATGCCACCTGCTTGACGAACTCGACCAGGCTACGGTCACGGGCCAGCATGAACGTGTTGATCATGATGCCGCTGCGGCGGCAGTTGGAGACTTCCCGATAGGTAGCCTGAAGGATCTGCGGATCGAGGCCCATTGAGTTCACGTAGATTCGCCCGTCGGGCATCGTCAAAGCGGATGGCTTTCCATCGGTGATCATTATGATCTGGCGCATGTCCTTCTTTTGACCGAGCAATAGACGGCGCGCCAGCTTCAGCCCCTCGGCGGTGTTCGTGTGGTAGGGTCCAACCTGAGCGGTAGCCAGGGCGCTAAGCGGAATCTCCTCGGCCGAATCGTGGAAGAGCACAACGCGGAGGCTATCTCCGGGATATTGGGTCCGGATCAGGTGGGTAAGAGCAAGAGCCACTTTCTTGGCCGGAGTGAATCGGTCCTCGCCATACAGTATCATGGAGTGGGAGCAATCCAGCATCAGCACGGTGGCGGCGGACGAACGGTATTCCGACTGGCTTACCATTAAATCACTGTATTCGATGTTCAAGGGAACGCCGAGCCCTTCCCGTGCGATCGCGTTCGTCAACGTCGCCGGTACATCCAGGTTCAGCACGTCGCCGAACTCGTACTGTTTACTGACTCCTTCGGCTTCGATACCGGTGGCCAGGTACGGAGTGTCGTGAGCTCCGAAGTTCGACTTGCCGACGCTGCCGAGCAGATTCTTCAGCGTCTTGTATCCGAGGAAGTCGATTCCCTTCTCCGTCAGGTTGAACTGAACCTGCTGCGCCGCCGAATGGGCCTGGCCCCCAGGCCCGAACACCGACTGATATCCCTGGGGTACCTGCGGCGCCTGGTTGACGTTGAGATACCCCTCCTCCATCAGTCGTTGCACGATCTTGTCCAGGAGCTCGCTCAGCTCGGTTTCGATCTGCCGGTCGCGCTCCCCGTCACCGGTGGATTCGCCCCGAAGCACTTTGAGCATCTCGGGGGTAAGCTGACCTGAGTCCATCAAGGCCTGGAGGATGGCCTGCCGCAGCGCGTCAACCGAGCGTTCACTGTCGCCCATTTCGTCATGCCAGAACGAGGGCGAATTTCCCGCAAAGCCGGATTGCAGCAGGAAGTCGCTCAGCTGGTCCAGCAGCCCCTGCAGATTGACAGCATCCGCCAGCTCGGGGTGATATTTGGAGTAGGTGGTGAATCGCATTCTGGGTCGAAAGTTCAAGGTCCAGGGTCCAGGGTCTCAATGTATTGATAACGGCTACGGGATCACCGCACCATGGTTCATCCCCTAACCTAGACTCAGGACCTTTGACCCTAGACCTTTCCGACCGTGCACCCCTCCTCGTTACGTGCGGTATTTGCCGCTCTTCAGCATCGCAACTTCCGGCTCTTCCTCACCGGGCAGTTCATCTCTCTCTGCGGCACCTGGATGCAAACCATCGCCCAGGGGTGGCTGGTGTTGCATCTTACCAACTCCGCCTTTGCCGTAGGGCTGGTTACCGCGTTGGGATCGTTGCCGGTCCTGCTTTTATCGCTTTACGGCGGAGTGATCGCGGATCGGGTGAACAAGCGACGGTTCATCCTGGTGCTCCAGAGCCTGATGCTGATGGAGGCTCTGACCCTGGGTGTGCTTACGGCGCTGAACCTGATCACAGTCGAGTGGGTGATGGGTCTCGCGGTCTTCTTCGGGCTCCTCACCGCTTTCGAGGTTCCGGTACGCCAGGCGTTCGTCGCGGAGATCGTGGACCGCAAGGATCTCATGAACGCAATTGCACTGGGCTCGAGTGCCTTCAATCTCGCCCGGGTAATAGGCCCCGCGCTGGCGGGGCTGGTGATCGCGACACTGGGGCTGGCGGTCTGTTTCTTCGCTAACGCCGTGAGCTATCTGGCTGTGCTTGCCAGCCTGATCCGGATGGACGCGGGTGATGTGCGAGCGACGGCTCCGGTCTCGTTATGGAGGGCGCTGGGAGAGGGGTTTGCCTATGTATTCGGCAATCGCTGGCCCCGTGCCCTGGTCATCATCGTGACCACGTTCAGTGTCTTTGGCTTTTCCTTCATGCCGCTCATGCCGGTCTTTGCCAGGGACGCGCTCGGCCTGGATGCCAGCGGGTATGGCGTCATGGTGGCTTCTATCGGGGTTGGCGCCCTGGCCGCAGCATTCTTCATGGCGGCATTCGGCGGGCGGGTCCGGCAATCCCGGCTGGTGCTCGGCTCATCGGTGTTCTTTGGGGCCGTTCTCTTCATCGCATCTTTTGCCCCCGGCTTCTGGTGGGCTGTTGTCCTGTACACGGTTTGCGGCGGGACCATGGCGCTCAACGGAATCGCAGCCAACACCATGCTGCAAACCGAAGCCCCCGACGAGCTCAGAGGCCGGGTAATGGGGTTCTATTCGTTCATGGTCCTGGGGTTGGCTCCTTTCGGCTCGCTCCAGGCGGGCTGGCTTGCGGAGCAGTTCGGGGTGCGAATCGCCTTCGCCTTTGGCGGAGCCATTTGTCTAATGGTGGCCGCCGGCGTCGCCTGGTGGATGGGAGGGGCAGCGCGGAGAAGGCGGGAACGACGGAGACGAGGGGAAGAGCGGGGCTTTAGCGAAGTGAAAGGACGGGAGGTCGCATGATAGTTACCCTGTCCCGGCAATACGGCGCAGGAGGTTCGGAAGTGGCGCGAAGGGTTGCCGCTGCGCTGAATTGGCGGGTAGTAGATAACGAAATGGTCGAGCAGGTGGCTGCACGCGCCGGGCTGCCTTGGGCGGATGTGGCGGAGCGGGAAGAGCGGGTTCCCAGCTTTGCCGAACGCCTGGCACGAACGCTGGCCGCCTCCGCTCCGGAGCTCTTCGCGGCCCGGGTACCTGGAGGGACCGTCCCCAAGCTCCAGGAGACAGATCTGGTGCGGATCACTGAAACGGTAGTGGCGGAGGTAGCCGCCAAGGGCAGGGTAGTGCTGGTGGGCCGAGCCGCGCCTGCCGTGCTAGCTCGCGACCGGGACAGCCTGCACGTACAACTCGTTGCTCCGCGGCCCTACCGGATCAAGGCTGCCGCGGAGCGGCTGGGTGTCGACCCGGCCAATGCTGCGGGAATTGTGGACGAGACTGACAGCATGCGAGCGCGCTATCTCCGCCAATACTACCGCCGTGACTGGTACGATCCAGTCAACTACCACATGGTGCTGAATAGCGGCCTTCTGGGATTGGATGGCGTTACGGAGGTAATCGTGGGAGAGGCGTGCAGAAGAGGATGGAGCGACCACAAACACGGGAGCGGGAAAAAAACGTGAGCGGGTCAAGAGAAGCATGAGCGGGAAAAGCGACCTATACCCTTTGCTCTGGTTGGGATAAATAGCGTTGGGTGGGCCCGACACCCGCTTACGCTCGTTCCTTCCCGCTTACGCTTTTATTTACCCGAAAGAAATCCCCCCCTTCCCATAGCCCGGCTCCCGCCGCTCGGGTTTCGCACGGGTGTAACCCAACTCCTCATTCCGGCTGATTC
>JACCRS010000041.1 GCA_013813435.1 Gemmatimonadales bacterium | reverse complement strand
TGCCAGCTGGAGGCGGTTATCCAGCTCGGCGCCGGATAGCGATTCGAAGGTGCGGACAGTTTCGCCGGTGGCAGGATTGATGGATGCGATAGTCATAGGACCCTGAATAAGTTCAGCGAATGCTATTATCCCTATAGCATGAACGCGATCCGGATTCTGCTCAGCGAGAGCATCGACTACGCCGGTCTCTTTCCGCCGGCTGAACTGGACATGGGTACGGCGCTGAACAATTACGCCCAGTATCTGGTTGGACCCTCGTCATGGGCCTTGGGACGTTTCATCGTTCCAGTGAGCCGGCTGGCCGAGCTCGAGGTCGCGTTGCAACGCATTCCCAGCCGCCAGCTCGAGCTGCCCCGGCGCTTTGCCGCACTCCTGGGAAAGGATGTCGAGGAAGATGTCCAGTTGCTCGAGGCCTTCAATCGCCACCACAGCGACCGAGGAGCCACTATTGATTCCGTTGAGGTGAAAGCTACCTCCGAAAACAGCATCGGCGCGATCACCCGCGTGGTCCCTGCCAGTTTCGAGACTTACATCGAAATTCCGATTGATCGGGAGCCGGGCGGCCTCATCGCGGCTATCGGACAGGGCGGCCGTCGAGCCAAGGTGCGCACCGGAGGTGTGACCCAGGATGCCTTCCCCCCAACAGCGGATCTGGTCCGCTTTCTCCGGGAAGCCGCCCATCGGGGTGTGCCTTTCAAGGCTACCGCGGGCCTGCACCACCCGCTGCGGGCGGCGTATCGACTCACCTATGCCGAGGGTGGTCCGAGCGGCACCATGTTCGGATTTCTCAATCTCTTGCTTGCCGTGGCATTCCTCCGTTCTGGAATGAAGGACCCCGAGGTGGCGCAGGTGCTGGAGGAAGGAGAGCCCGACGGCTTTCAGGCCGACGACTCGGGGATCACCTGGCGCAAGCGTTTCCTGGACCTGAAAGTCCTGGGTGATATGAGACGGCTGGGAATGATCTCCTTCGGGTCCTGCTCCTTTACGGAACCCCTCTCCGACCTGGAGGCCCTGCACCTCCTTCCACTGCAGGTCCGGCAGGCGTGAATGAGACCCACGATCCGAGACGCATTTCCTGGGTGGAATCAGCCCAGGGCACTACCGATTTCCCGATCCAGAACCTTCCCTTCGGCGTGTTCCGGAGTGATGGCCGCGGCGATCCCAGAGTCGGAATAGCCATCGGCGACCAGATCGTCGATGTCTCAGCTTGCGCCCATCTCGGCAGGTTGGGCGAGTCTGCCGCGACAGCCGCCGCGGTATGCGACCTCCCGGTTCTCAATCACCTCATGGAGTTGGGGCGGGAGCATTGGTCGGCGCTACGGCGGGAGGTCAGTCTGCTTCTGACGGCGGATTCGCCGGCATTTCGAGCGGACTCTCGGCTGGGTGAGAAGATCCTGGTGCCTAAGAGCGAGGCCGAGCTGCTCCTGCCAGTGCGAGTGGGAGACTATACGGACTTCTATGCCTCGGTGCACCACGCCACCAATGTGGGAAGCATGTTCCGTCCCGACAACCCGCTGCTTCCGAACTACAAGTGGCTCCCCATCGGCTACCATGGACGGGCTTCATCGATCGTTCCAAGCGGCACTCCGGTGCGCCGGCCACAGGGGCAGCTCAAGGATCCCAACTCCGACGCACCTGTGTTTGCTCCTACCAGGGGACTGGACTATGAGATGGAGGTGGGATGCTTTGTGGGAGGGGGAAATGCGCTGGGGAATTCAGTGCCTATCGAAGCTGCTGAGGAGCGCATGTTCGGATTATGTCTGGTAAACGACTGGTCGGCCCGCGATATCCAGACCTGGGAATATCAGCCACTCGGACCTTTCCTGGCCAAGAACTTCGCGACTACGGTTTCGCCGTGGGTGGTTACACTCGAAGCACTGGAGCCGTTCCGGATCCCGGCTTTCGAGCGAGCCAGCGGCGACCCCGCTCCCCTGCCCCACTTGGACTCTCGGGCCAATCGCGAGCGCGGAGGCGTGGATGTCACGGTCGAGGTGTCTTTATGTACTGCAGGCATGCGTGACGCCGGCCTGCCGGAGCAGCGGGTGAGCCGAGGCCGGATGGCCGATTTGTACTGGACCCTGGCACAAATGTTCGCCCACCACACCAGCAATGGCTGCAATTTTCAGCCGGGAGACCTCTTCGCCACTGGCACGATCTCGGGTCCGGGAAAAGATGCGCGTGGATGCCTGCTGGAGCTGACGTGGCGCGGGGCCGAGCCGCTGACGCTGCCGACGGGGGAGACCAGAAAATTTCTGGAAGATGGAGATGAGGTGATCATGCGGGGGTACTGCGAGCGCCCCGGCACCGCCCGAATAGGGTTCGGCGAATGCCGGGGAGTGGTTCTGCCCGCCTGAACGACTCTCGCTACTCCCCGGCGGGCTCGTCTTCGCCCGATTCGTCCTCGGGAGCAGGCTCATCCTCACCGCCGCCGCCGCTCATTTCACGAATCTCGGCGGTTGCCGCCGGGCTGGCCAGGTAGCCAACGCCGAATTTCGCCAGTTGGGCCGCGGGGACCGCCGAGGGGTCGGTCTGCTTCTTCATCGCCCAGATTCCCACAATGAAGTCGGCGTCGTCGACCGGCTCTTTCTTCCATCGAACGCCCTTGGGCAAAACGCTGGCGACGGTCGGGATCGGGCCGTTCAGGGTGACTTTCTTCGCCACCAGCGTCATGCCGTCCTTTTCGTCGGACCACTTGAGCATGACCATTGGCGCGTTGGGCATGACACACGCCGTGAAGCCGCCCTTTCGCTTGTACACGTCGCACTTGTGCCCGGCGACGGTTTCCGATCCCACTTTGTCACCGGTCAGCGTGACGAACGCATCCATATCGCTGTCGGCGGCGGAGTTGCCACTGGTGGCCAGCTTCAGGTTCTCCTTGAAGCGGGACTTTCCTCCCGCGTCGAGCGCGGCGTATTCACGACCCAGGTGGAAGCGCATCGTCGGGCTAACCTCGCCCTGGCCCCGCTGGCTTCCCATCGTGTTGTACTTGTATAGCGAATCCCGGGTAGTGATCGCCAGCCCATGCGCCACATCCTTTTTGCCGGCGATGTCGAGCGGCATCGACGTGCGGATGATCCAGCGGTCCGGCGCCACTCCCGATTCCCAGGTGGCGCCCTCCACCGCCTTTCCCTTGCTGACCAGGTCATAAACGATATAAGCGGACTTGACCGATCCGCCGGTAAAGGCAAAGGGGTTATCCTGCCCGGCAAGTGGGCCTGCCAGCAGGAGACCACCAAGGACACTGAGTGAAGCACGGCGCATGTGAGGACTCCGTAAGCGGGTGGGGCATAAGATCGTATCACCCCATTCCCACCGGCGCAATAGACCAGAGACAGCCGTTGGCGCGGTCCCCACTCGCGGGATATCTTCGCTCTGCTCTGCTATGACAAAGTTCCCCTTATTCCGGAGATTGGCCAAATGTGTCGTTCATGGAGCGCGGGCGTGTCGGCTCTTGGGTTGGTTCTCGCGGCATGCGGCGGAGGGGGAGACAGGGCTCCCGACACCGCGGGTGACGAAGGCTCTTCCGCCGTCCGGGTGCCAACCAGTGGTGGCACAGCCACCACCATTCACCTGGTTATCGGGGGAGGCCCACACGCGGGAACCTACGACGCCAAGTCCGATGATATCACCTGCACCTATGGTTTTGCCGGAAAGGGGTCGTGGGGCAACCAGTATAGCGTAATGGGCAAGAAACCCAATGAGTTCAGCTCTCTTCAATTGATCGTACCCGACACGAAAGATGCTGCCGACGGCACTGACAAATTCCTGATCACCGCAGCCTTCGGGGAATTGATGAAGCCCGGGTACTCCGAGCACACGATCAACACCGGGGCCAGCCTCGGCGGCTCCAGCAGCAAGGCAAAGCGCGAAGGCAGCGGTACGATCACTGTCGAGGACAAGGGGAAGACCGGGAAGGTCACCTTCAAGGGAAAAACCCAGGATAACGTGACCCTGGAAGGCACCATCGACTGTCACCAACTCATGCGCGGTGAGGGATGAGGTGAGGCTGGGTAAACGGGCACAAAGGGTATAATGGAAAGGATGTGATCACTGAACTATCCTTCGCTTCCGTCCCGGCCTGTGGGGGGCCATAATTACTTTAGTCCCCTCAGGAAGGACCGGATCCGTTGACGCAGTTTCTGAAGACCACCCAGGTCGGCATAGACGGCGCCAGGACGCTTCCGCGCCGATACTATGTGGCCCCCGAGATCTTCGCCGAGGAGTCGGACCGCATCTTTACCCGACGTTGGCTGTGCGTCGGGCGCGAGGACCGGATCGCGGCTCCGGGAGACTACATCCTGCAGCAGGTGGGCAACGAGAGCATCATCCTGCTGCGGGATCAGGGAGGTACGGCCAGGGCGTACTACAACGTGTGCCGCCACCGGGGAACCCGGCTATGCGAAGAGCACACCGGCCGCTTCTCCGAGACGATACAGTGTCCCTACCACGCCTGGACCTACGCCCTGGACGGCCGACTTATCGGAGCGCCATCGGCCTCTGAGATCGAGGGTTTCAGTAAGGCCGACTATCCCCTCCACTCCGTGGCCGTGGAGAGCTGGGAAGGTTTCCTGTTCATCAATCTAGCGGAAGACCCCGAGCCGTTCGCCCTTGCCTACGAGTCGCTGATCGGCCGGTTTGAGCGCTTCAACCTGCCGAACCTCACAGTCGCGCGGACCATCGAGTACGATGTGAAAGCGAACTGGAAACTGCTGTTCCAGAACTACTCCGAGTGCTATCACTGCGGGCCGGTTCACCCGCCGCTGGCCAAACTGACTCCGCCCACCAGTGGCGAGAACGACCTGGTCAGCGGACCGGTCACCGGCGGTTTCATGGTCATCAACCAGGGACACCAGAGCCTCACGATGAGCGGCCGGTCGTGCGGCGTCATGGTTGGCGACCTTCCGGACGAAGACCTCAATCGGGTGTATTACTACGCCATCTTCCCCAATATGCTGCTGAGCCTGCATCCTGATTACGTGATGTTCCACACGCTCTGGCCCGAAGCGCCGGGGCGCACCCGGATTTTCTGTTCCTGGCTCTTTCATCCCGACACACTGAACAACCCGGCCCATAACCCGGAAGACGGGATAGAATTCTGGGATATGACCAACCGGCAGGATTGGCACATCTGCGAGCAGAGTCAGCTGGGGGTCCAGTCGCGGGCGTACCAGCCGGGCCCGTACTCCAAGCGGGAAAGTCTATCGGTGCAGTTCGATCGGGAGGTGCTGAAGGCGTTGGGGCATGGAAGGCCGGTCTAGGGTCGAGGGTAGAGTCGAGGGTCGAGGGTCTAGAGTCGAGGGGCTGGACTTACGATTTAGACCCTAGACCCTAGACTTTAGACCTTCACTTCTGCATCTCCTGAATCACCCCCGCATACAGCTTGAGCCCGAACCCGAGGGTCTCGATCGAAACCCTCGCCGGTGCACCACGAGCCTCCAATCGTGCGTTCGGGGCTCGCCCCAGGGGGCACGCTCCTTGCCTTTCGTGGTCTCGCAGCTCAATACGAATTCGAACTGGCAGGATGATGTTCATAGGCATTCCCCGGAAGCTTCGGCCCCGTAAGGGGTTGCGTTCGGTGCTTCGCTCGCTCCAAGTCCTAGGTAGCCAACAGCTGGTTGGGTGGTCCTTCCGCCCTTCGCTTCACCGGCCCGGGCAAAACGGCAAAGGGGGCAGTTTGAATGATTGTTGTAGCCGAGCGGTCAGGCTCAAAGCTGTCGCTCATGATGCAGCAAGGCGTCTAGCGCGTGAGAGCGACGCTGGCCTGAAACGGTTCTCTGGCGCGCTGCTCAGCCTCGATGGGTTCTTCATTGCGGTATTTTCCGCTAATAGGATCTATGCGGCGACATACGACCATACTTCAATACTCGGGTATGAGTGGCACATTGGACGGGATCGGTCCTACGCCGAGATGTTAGGCTATTTGAAGATGACGTGCATAGTGTTCGTATTGATCTCGATCCGGGGGAAATGTCAACGGCCAATCTATCTGGCATTGATACTGATTT
>JACCRS010000026.1 GCA_013813435.1 Gemmatimonadales bacterium | reverse complement strand
GTGGTGGCGATGTACCTGCCGATCTTTGACATGATGAACGCGGTGGAGTAGGGGGGCAGGGCCATTCGCGGGGCAGCAAAAAAAGCGGGGCGGGTCTTCGGATCCGTCCCGCGTTGCTCTCTTGCCGTGTAAGTCGCGACACTCCGTTTCTCTGCACCTGCCTGCTGCCTCCGCTATTGTCGTGGCGCGGCACAGCCTTAACTCCTTCAGCGGGACCTCGCATGCGCTGCGCTCTCACTCTCGCTCTCGCAGCTTCTCTGGCCGGGACCGCAATCCAGGCTCAGACGCTGGCTGTGCGACCGTCTGCGTTAACCGACCTGGGGGCTGGTAGCCGGGCCCGCCACGGTGAGGTGGTTTTAGGGCAGACGACTATGGCCGGCGCTCTCCGAATGTTCGCCGAACAATCGCTTCCGATAGCGTCGTGGTGCCGCGGGCGCACCTCGGCAACCCTTCGTCGATACCAGCCGATGTTGTATGGCAGATGGCCAGCCGTGAAGTGCGTCCGCGCCACAAACTCGACCTTGGCCCCGACCACTACACGCTGTACTTCGACAAGACAGCCGCTTGATCGTCGCGAGCACCCAGCGGATGGCGGGCAATCTTACCCGAGCTCAGCTCAGTGCTCACTACTCCGCTTTGCGGAAGGGTCGGCGTTGGTATGGCGGCGATCGGCCGCGGCACGATGAAGGGAGCGTGGCGCTAAGCGACTGCGTGACTCTGATTGCCGACGTGTTGATCGCGGGTGAGCGAGTGCAGCAACTGAGCTACCTGTACACCTGCCCGTCTCGGGCGAGCACGCCTTCTAGCCCCTCACCCTAACTGGCGCAACCTTTCAGTTGGTCTACCACCGCCTTGAGCTCGCCGGTGAAGAGCCCTTCCGGAGCCGGCAGCTGTATGAGCGAGGTAGACCAGCGCTCGTTGCCCTCGATCAGGACCGGTCCCCGGTCTGAGATTCCGATGTCCCACCCGATACTCCGAGCCCAGGGAAAGGCCGCGGCGGCCTCGAGCGCAAGCAGGCGGGCCTCCTCCCACGCCGGTAGCCGATAACCGACGAACGATCGGTCGGTTCCGGGTATGGTCGTGGTGTATTCGTCGTTCACTCGGGTCCTCCCACGTCCCAAAGTCCCGGTGTTGACGTCAACCCAGCATCCCACCGCGCCGTGCAGCAGATGATCCACTCCGCTCGTGCCGGGCTGCAGCTTGAATACTGCCGCCAGGATTCTGGGTGAGCCGTCCCGCGCGATCAGCGTCTGGAACCGCACGGTGCAGAGTGTCGGGCCAATGAACGCCGCCAGCTCGGGATGCGGCCGGACCCGCTCCTCCACCAGGAAGCCATGGGGATCCGCTCCGGGATTTTGCGCCACCAGTTCGGCCGTGTCCGCCGCAAATGCGATGATTCCGGCGGCGTCATACCGCTCGCCCGCCAGGGTTTCGAACATCCCGGCTGCATCGTTCGCGGGCCCGGCAAAGACCAGGATGCGGTGCCCCTGAATTCCTTGCACCGGCTTGACGACAAAGCCATCTGCACCAACCTTCGCCAGCCGGCCAGCCAGCTGTTCCACAGTGCCGGATGAGTACCCATCCGCCATGTGAGCCGAACGTTGATCGTACACGGCTAGAATGCGTGCCAGCGGAAGCCCAAGCGCGGCGAAAAACCGGTTGAAGATCAGCTTATTGTCGTAGAGAGACCAGTAGCGAGGGGGATTGAGCAGCGTCCAAAGCGAGTTGCTCCGAGAACCGCCGTAGGGGAGGTAGCGGCCCTTGGCTTCCAGCGACCGGCCGGGCTCGTAAAGGCGGTAATGATGATAGGCGTGGTAGTCGAGCCCGTACTTTCGGTAGAGGGTTGCCTCCTCCAGAAGAACTCGAAACGGGCGCAGGTTATACGTCCTGGCCACCGCACTGGCTGCTCGCCAGGTCCGGAGGGGAAACCGCACCACCCGCCGGCAAAGGCGGTACAGTCGTTTTAACAGACCAATCCTCCTCCTACAGCTGAACGCCGGCCTGTGCGGAGCATCACAGTTAAGCTGATTTCAGAGGGCAAGCTTCAATCCGACTGAACGGTCTATTCTCTCTCTCCGAGGCGCGCGAGAATGATCGCACGGCACTATACGCTTAGCTGTCTGGCCTGTGGCCGCGCAATGCAGGAGGATGGCGCCGTGCTTTCCTGTGCCGAGCCACACAACCCCGGATTCCTCGGCGCTGAGTATCAGGAACGCAGTTTACGCCCCGACCCTGCCGCCCAGGGGCTGTTCCGATATCACCGGTGGCTACCTATAAATCGCATTCTTCCCGGTCCGGGCCAGGCCGTTTCATACCGGAGCGAGCGGCTGGGTCGCGCCATCGGGCTCGATCAATTGTGGGTCCTCTTTAATGGCTACTGGCCCGAACGCGGCGCAACGCTGGACACCGCCACTTTCAAGGAGCTTGAGGCGTGGACGGTCCTGGCCCGACGGCTGGCTGAGGATGCCCGAACGCTGGTCGTCGCTTCCGCGGGGAACACAGCCGCGGCGTTTGCCCGCGCTTGCTCGCGCACTCTTACGCCTTGTCTCATCGTTGTGCCCGAAGCCGCGATGGCGACGCTTGAGTTTCCCGAGCCGCTCCAACCTTGCGTAAGAATCATAGCCCTGGGCGAGGGAGCCGACTACTCCGACGCCATTGCAATGGCTGAGTGGATCGCGCATCTCCCGGGATACGTCCGTGAAGGCGGGGTAAAAAATGTGGCCCGGCGAGCCGGCCTCGGCACCACCCTGCTAACGGCGGTCGAGGCCATCGGCCGCATGCCGGATTACTACTTTCAGGCAGTCGGAAGCGGCGCCGGCGCCATCGGCGTGCATGAATCGGCCGAACGCCTGGTGTCGGACGGCAGATATGGCAACCGCCTCCCCCGTCTAATGCTGAGCCAGAACCAGCCGTTTACGCCGTTGGTAGAGGCGTGGCGAACCGGGAGCCCGACCCTGGTACCCATGGACCCGGCCGAAGGGAAGCGCCGGATCGGAGAGATCCGGGCGAAGGTTCTTTCCAGTCGAGAGCCACCCTTCGCGATCCGGGGCGGTGTGTTCGACGTACTCACCGCCTCTGCCGGCGACATGTTTGGGGCCGACAACCGCGCCACCGACTGCGCCCGAACCCTGTTCGAGGAAACCGAAGGAATTGACATCGATCCCGCTCCAGCGGTGGCACTCGCTACGCTCCAGGAGTGCGCGGCCAGCGGACGCATCCCGCGTGATGCGGTGGTCGCTCTGAATGTCAGTGGTGGAGGGCGTGAGCGTCGGCGACAGGAATGGACGCTCCATCCAGCTCAGCCGGCCCTCCGGGTGGGGGCGGCGATGGAACGCGACGAGCTGCTCGACCGCGTGGCCGCCCTGTGAAACCCGTTGATCTGGTAGAGCGAGAGATTTCCGCCACTTCTGAGGAGGAGCTGCGCTTTCGCCATCGGACGCCCCGGTCCGCCCGGATGTACCGTGAAGCCAGGAGATATCTCCCAGGAGGTGACAGCCGAAGCACCCTATTCTATCTACCGTACCCTGCGGTAATGGACCGAGGCGAAGGCTGCCGGCTGGTTGACGTAGACGGCAACCGCCTGCTCGATTTCACCGGAAACCACTCATCGCTGGTTCATGGGTACGGCCACCCGCACGTGATCGAAGCTGTGCGCCGCCAGCTCGATAGGGGGACTGCCTTTCCCGGTCCCACGGAGCCCCAGATCCGTCTCGCCCGGATGCTCTCCGAGCGCATTCCCTCCATGGAACTGGTGCGCTTTACCAATTCGGGTACCGAGGCCGTGATGAACGCCGTGCGGGGTGCGCGGGCGTTCACCGGACGACGCGCCATCGCCTGCGTGGAAGGTTCGTATCACGGCACATTGGAAGAGACAATGGCCGGCGCACACCCTGATGCCGTCGTTCTGCCTTTCGACGACACCCAGGCGGCGGTGCGTCTGATCGAGCGCGAGCGTGGCCGGCTGGCTGCGGTGCTGGTCGAGCCGGTGCAGGGGTCGGCCGGGATGCTTCCGGCTGAGCAGGGGTATCTGCGGGCTCTAAGGGAGGTGACCCAGCTCCATGGCATCATGCTCGTATTCGACGAGGTGGTGAGCTTGCGCGTGGCCTTTGGTGGGGCCCAGCAGCATTATGGAGTTCGCCCCGACCTTACCTGTCTCGGCAAGCTGATCGGCGGCGGGTTCCCGCTGGGTGCTTTCGGGGGCCGAGCCGATTTAATGGAGCTCTTCGATCCCTCGCACGGTCGCCCCCAAGTGCCGCATCCAGGAAGCCTGAATGCCAATCCCATCAGCTTGGCGGCCGGCGCGGCAACGCTGGAGCTGTTGACCGCCGATGCCATTGGTACCCTTAACCGGCGCGGCGCGTCAGTGCGGGATGGAATACTCGCAGAGTTCACCGCAGCTAAGCTCCCGGCGCAGGTAACCGGCCTGGGGTCGCTTTTCGGGGTGCATCTCACGGACAAACCCGTGCGCACCATCCGCGACTCAAGCCGGGGCGACGCTGCCCGGCGTCACCGATTGTTCCTTGCGCTCTATTGTGCCGGAATCCTGATCGACCCACGCGGCGTGGGGACTCTCTCGACCGTTCTGAACGAAGCGGACATCGATCATTTCCTCGATGTCCTTGGAAAATCGGTTCTGGGCGTGGCAGGCAGTTGAATATCGAGGGACGCTCCGGCTAGGCCGTCACCAGTCGGTCTCATTGTAATCCTTCAAGAACTTGCCCCATATATGCTCACCAGAGATCATCCCAGCAATGATGGGGTCAACGATCCGAGCGGCCCCGTCCACTACATCCAGCGGCGGGTGAAATCGATGCTCGGCAACCTTCCGCGCCGCAATTTCGGCGGGATCTTCGTCCGTCACCCACCCGGTATCCACGCTGTTCATGTGGATGCCGTCCGCCTGGTAGTCGGCCGCCGCCGTACGCGTCATCATGTTCAGGGCAGCCTTGGCCATGTTCGTGTGCGGGTGCCGGGTGGTCTTGAAGTTCCGGTAGAACTGCCCCTCCACCGCGGAAACGTTTACGATGTGCTTGGCGCGTCCCGGCGTCCGAAGCATCAGTGGCTTGAGCCGCGCGTTCAGAATGAACGGAGCGATGGCATTTACCAGCTGCACCTCCAACAGTTCCACCGAAGGAACCTCCGCCATCAGCATACGCCATGAATTGCTCTGCCTCAAATCCACCTGCTGCAGGTCCTGGTCCAGCTGTCCTTCTGGAAATAGATGCTTTTGAGGCAGGTACTCCTCTGCCAGTAAAGGCAGTTGGGACAGTTCGGCCGAGTTGGTTACCCTTGCGGTGTGAGCCAGCCGCCGCTCGAAGACCGCAGCTCCGGCTGTTGTGTCGGCGCTTTGTAAGGGTGCGCCGGTCCCCTCTTCATAGAGGCCGAGGAGACGCCGAGCGGGCTCCGGCATCTCGTGCAGCGCCGCCGTCTCCCTCGCCAGCATGTGCTGATAGAACTCAGGCGGACGTCGGACCGTCTGGCATGCATTATTGATGATGAAATCGAGCCGTTCTCCCGTTCGAAGCAGGCGGTGACAGAACGCCTCCACACTCGGCGTGTGGCGCAGGTCCAGCCCGAAAATCTCCAGGTGACGACCCCAATCTCCGAAATCCGGCTCGCTGGCATAGCGAGCAGCCGAGTCGCGGGGGAAGCGGGTGGTCACAATGAGGCGCGCTCCGGATCGGAGTAGCTTGAGTCCCGCCTGATAGCCGATCTTTACCCGCCCGCCGGTCAGGAGCGCCACTCTGCCACTCAGATCGGCCAGCTCGGTGCGCTTGGCGAAGTTGAAGGCGGCGCACCGGGGACACATTTGATCGTAGAAATGGTGGAGAATCGTGTATTTCACCTTGCAGACATAGCAGTGCTGCGGCTCCACCGCCTCCCGGAAGTCGGGATCGCCCTCTACCTCCCGCTGCTCGAACCGTTCGGGCGGAAAAACATTGGGGCTGGTGTACACCGCGTGCCGCCGCAGCGTCCGGATGCCGCTGAGTATTTCGTGAGTTGCCGTAAGTAATCGACTCCACCCATC
>JACCRS010000022.1 GCA_013813435.1 Gemmatimonadales bacterium | reverse complement strand
GTGGCGTATCGTGAGACCATCAAAGGCAAGGCCGAGGGCCAGGGCAAACACAAGAAACAGTCGGGTGGCAGGGGACAGTATGGTGACTGCTGGATCCGCGTAGCTCCCCTGGCGCGGGGATCGGGCTACGAGTTTGTGAACGAGATCGTGGGTGGGGCCATACCCGGGAAATACATCCCCGCGGTCGATCGCGGAATCCAGGAGGCTGCGGTTCGCGGCGTCATAGCGGGCTACCCGCTGGTTGACTTCAAGGCCGAATGCTTCGACGGGTCATATCACGATGTTGACTCCAACGAGATGTCGTTCAAGATGGCCGGCATCATGGCATTCAGGAACGTGGCTTCCAAGGCTCGGCCCGTTTTGCTGGAGCCCCTGATGGAAGTGGAGGCCTGGGCTCCGGACGATGTGCTGGGTGACGTGATGGGCGACCTGAGCGCCCGCCGGGGACACATTCTCGGCACCGAACCGGATGGGCGATTGAGCAAGGTCAGGGCTATCGTTCCCGAGGCCGAGCTCTACAAGTACTCGACCACCCTGCACTCGATCACCCACGGGCGGGGTACCCACCGCCAGAAGCCCCATGGGTACGCCGAGGCGCCGCCCGAGGTAACGACGCGGGTAGCGGAGGAGAGTGGGAAGGAGCAACTGCAAACAGCTTGAGGAAAAACGTGAGCGGGAACTGGAAAAGCGTAAGCGGTGAGCGGGAACTGCTGTCTGCATCGGAGCCCCCCGCTTACCGCTCACGCTTGTCTTTTCCCGCTTACGCTTTTCACGGGGTGTGACAACCATGTATGGGCTTTTGGCCGACCTGGTCGTCGGCTTGCATTTCATCTTTGTTCTGTTTGTCGTGCTCGGGGGTTTGCTGGTGCTCCGCCGGCCGAAGGTGGCGTACCTGCACTTGCCGGCGGCGGCCTGGGGCGCGGCGATCGAGTTTGCCGGTTGGATCTGCCCCCTCACCCCGCTCGAGAAGTGGCTGCGCAGCCAGGCAGGGAGCACTGGTTACTCGGGAGGTTTTGTCGAGCACTACATTCTTCCCGTTCTCTATCCCTCGGCTCTGACGCGAGAGATCCAACTACTTCTGGGCTGCATCGTCATAGCCATCAATCTCGCTATTTACGGTTATGTTCTTCGTCGCAAGGGTAAGGTGGTAATTAGTAGGCCACCCGATCCTTCGCGGAGCCTGCCCTGAGCCGAGTCGAAGGGCTCAGGATGACAGTAATTGCTAACTTCGTCCCGTTCCCCGCTTCCCCGCTTCCCCGCTTCCCCCTGTAGCCCCCGATTGAGGCGCCCATCCCTCAACCGCTGCTGCCAAGCCGCAAGAAACAAATCTTGCACTCGTGCGGATTCCATACACTCGGCCTGCATCTCCGCTCGCCAAGCCTGCTCTCTCAACGCTCCTGACATCGCGCAATAAGTCGCTGCACAATTTCTGGACAGCAGGCCCTTCCCGAGGCATACGGTTTGCTCCCTTTGCTCGCCGAAGTCACCAGTGTTCCGCGTACCGGACTGCAGATCGAACCCTGCGTCCGGCGACCGTATCAGCGGTCGCGGTATCGTCGCACATCGCTCACCCCGCACCTGGAGCCGCCAAATGAAATGGACGCAAAGGTTTTTCGCCCTCGGTCTGGCACTCGCTCTTTCGGCCACGGTGAGCTGCACGACAGCCGACGGCCCCACTTCTCCCGGGCTCTCGCAGCAGACTGGGGATCCGGCGTATCTGCTCGGTGACCTGGGAGATGAACTGCTCTCGGGCGATGGACTCATTGGCGACGTGGTAGACGGCGCGGTCGGCACCGTGCTCAACGTTACCGATCTGCTGGTCTGTTCTTCTCAGCCGTACCAGGTAACCCGGAGAACCATCGGGTATGACGGCGGCACCATTCAGGTGGGCACCCATAGACTGGTGATCCCCCGTGGGGCGCTTTGGCGGCAGACCACCATAACGGCCGAGCAGATGCCGGGGCGCACCAACTCGGTGCGGTTCAGTCCGGAAGGGCTGCAGTTCGAGCGGCCCGCAGGCCTGGTGATGGACTACAGCAACTGCCTGGTGGTGCTGCTTCAGAAACGAATCGTCTATACCGATGAGAGCCTGAAAATCCTGGAGGTGCTCCGGTCGCTGGATCTCTTCGGCCGGAGAAGCGTCTCGGCTCCGATCGACCACTTTTCCCGGTACGCGGTCGCGTACTAGTCGTGAGCTCCCACCAGCACTCACTTCCCCTCGCGCGGTGGACCCAAGAGACCGGGTCCCACCGCGCCGGGGAATTGTTGCGGGAAGGACGAGCCCACGAGGGCGGCGGCTGCGTGGCGGAGGCAATGCAGTGCTACATGGCCGCCATCGATGCCGCGGAGCACATCGCCGATCGGGAGATCCTGGCCGAGTCGCTGCGCCGGCTTGGGATCGCGCACCACCAGCGAAACGAACAAACGCTGGCGCGGGAGTTGTGTGATCGCAGCCAAATGATCGCCATCGAGGGAGGCGACGCCGTCCTGGCCGCGGAAGCGCTCAATGCTTTGGCGGGATTTGACTTCGAGAGCGGTTCGATCGAGCCGGCGCGGGAGAAGTTTCACCGGGCGCTGGCGCTGGGGGATGGCAACGCCGGACTGCGCGGACGCATCGAGCAGAACCTTGGTATTCTCGCCAACGTCCAGGGGGGTCTGACCGAGGCGACGGCTCATTACCAGCAGTCGCTGTTGGCGTTCGAAAGCGCGGGCGAAGAGCGGGGCTGCGCCATCGCCTATCATAACCTGGGCATGGTGAGTGCTGACCGCGATCTCTGGGACGACGCCGACCGCTACTTCCGGCTCAGCTTCGAGATCGCCGAGCGAATCGGTGACATCCATCTGCAGGGGCTGGGGCTGCTGAACCACTCGGAGGTCCATATTGCCCGCCAGCGCTACGACCAGGCGCGGCAGAACGCCGAGACGGCACTGGGCATCTTCGACCAGCTGGGCTCCAAGCTGGACAAAGCCGATGCTTACAAGGTGATCGGGCTGGTCTATCGTGAGACCGGCCGGTATCCTCTGGCCGAGTCCCGCCTCCGCACGGCGATGGAGCTGGCGGTCGGTACGGGATCGATACTGGCGGAGGCCGAGGTGTCTCGGGAGCTCGCCCTGCTTTACGAGGTGATGGGGCGCAAGCAGGAGGCGCTCGAGCTGTTGAACGCCGCCTCCGGACTGTTTGCCCGCCTGAACGCGCGAATAGATCTGGGAGATGTCTCCAGCAGGATTACCCAACTGAGGGAATCCCGATGAAGCCGGGATCGAACGAGTGTACGGCCGCCCCCGCCGGAGTGAGGGACAAACTATGCCTTGGAGCGTACTGATGATTCGGCGTCGAATGTTTCTGGTGCTCTCCCTGGCTTTGGCGCTTGCGGCCGGGGTGAGCTGCACCTCGGGCCAGGTCCCGTCGGGAATCGATGTCGAGGGAGAGGTGCCCCCCGGAAATGGCGTTACAGAACCCCCTGATGGTGGCGCCGCACCGGTCGACAGCGCAGGCCTACCAGCGGATTCGGGCGGTGCCGTGCCTCCGGATAGCGCCGGTGGACCGGCCGGCGATGGCGGAGCAGTCCCCCCCGATAGCAGTGGTAGTCTGCCGTCTGATAGCAGTGGGGTTCCTCCCGACAGCAGTGGTGTGCCCAAGGGCGGCTTTGGTGAGGGAGTGGTGGCTTTGCTGTTCTGTGACCCCTTGCCCTATGCCACTACGACTGCGGTGATTGGCCCTAATGGCGGGCAACTCCTGGTGGGTGATCACGTCCTGACAATTCCGGAACTGGCACTCTCCGACACCGTCACCATTACGGCCGAGCAGATGGTCGGCCTGGTTAACTCGGTGCGGCTGAGCCCTGAAGGGTTGCAGTTCAAGGTACCGGCGGAGCTCACGCTCAGCTATAAGAATTGTTGGAACGTGGATCCCGCCAAGCGGATTGCCTACACCGACGAGCGGCTCAGGATCATCGAGCCGTTGGCATCGGTAGACAGCAGCAGCAGCAAAAGGGTCAAAAGCCCGATCGATCATTTCTCGCGCTACGCGGTGGCATACTGAGTCATGTCACACCAGCCTCTAACGCCCCGGACGGAGCGGGGGCAGACCAACGGGCCCGACGCCGTTGAACTGCTCCAGCAGGCGCGCTCCCATGAGCGAGCCGGGGCTATGACCGAGGCGGTGGTGTGTTACACCGCTGCCATCGAGTCGGCTCAGGGCGATGGAGCGCCAGCTGTTCTGGCGGAAGCGCTGCGTAGGCTTGGGGTGGTACACCACCACCGGAACGAGTCGGATCTGGCCCGCAAGTTATGTCAGCAGAGTTACGAAACCGCCACTGCCATCGTAGACTCGGTCCTGGCGGCGGAAGCGCTGAATGCGCTTGCGGGATTCGACTTCGAGAGCGGGGTAATAGAGTCGGCGCGGGAGAAGTTTTACCGCGCGTTGGAGTTGGGGGGGGCCAACGCGGAGTTACGGGGCCGGACCGAGCAGAACCTCGGTATTCTTGCCAACATCCAGGGAGCGCTGGTCGAGGCGCTGGCCCACTATCAGCGCTCGCTGCAAGCCTTCGAGAGCGCGGGCGACGATCGCGGGTGCGCCATCGCCTATCATAACCTGGGGATGGTGAGTGCCGACCGGAACCTCTGGGACGATGCCGACGGCTACTTCAGCCGCAGCCTCGGGATCGCCGAGAGAATCGGCGATATCCATCTCCAGGGTCTCGGCCTGCTGAACCACTCCGAAGTGCATCTGGCCCGCCAGCGGTACGACCAGGCCCGGCAGAACGCGGAAACAGCCCTGGGCATCTTCGACCAGCTTGGCGCCAAGCTCGACAAGGCCGACGCCTACAAGGTGATCGGCAGGGTGTATCGGGAGACTGGCCGCCATGCCCTGGCGGAGTCGCGCCTGCGATCGGCGATAGACCTGGCGGTGAGCACGGGATCGATTCTGAGCGAGGCCGAGGCCGACCGGGAGCTGGCCCTGCTGTATCAGGTCATGGGCCGGAACCAGGAGGCGCTCAGGTTACTCAACGCGGCCCACCGCTTGTTCGGCCGGCTGGATGCCCGAGTGGACCTGGTGGATGTTACCACCAAGGTGCATCGCCTGGAGGAGACCTACTTTGCCGTGGTTCGGGACTGGGGACAATCGATCGAGTCCTCGGACAGCTACACCTATGGCCACTGTGAGCGCGTGGCGTATTATGCCGTGGCTTTGGCGCGGGAGCTCGGGCTGGATGAGGAGCGACAGACCACCATCCGCCTCGGTGCCTACCTGCACGACCTCGGCAAGGTGCGGATCCCGCACGAGATCCTGAACAAGCCCGGTGCGTTGACCGCGGAAGAGTTTCGGGTCATACAGATGCACCCGGCATGGGGTCTCGAGCTTCTGGCCACGGTAGAGTTTCCCTGGGACATCAAGCCGATCATCCGCTGGCACCACGAGAGGTACGACGGCACCGGGTACCCAGACCGCCTGCGGGGGGACGAGATTCCCATCAACGCCCAGATCATCTGCATCGTGGACGTGTTTGATGCTCTGACAACTACCCGGAGCTATCGCCCGGCGATGTCCCACGGGGAAGCATTGGTAAAGATCGAGGAGTCCCGCGGGTGGTGGCGGCCCGATGTCTACCAGGCGTTTATACGGTCGGTGACTCGGGCGGCGGAAGCAGCCTGAGAGCTTGAACCACATG
>JACCRS010000008.1 GCA_013813435.1 Gemmatimonadales bacterium | reverse complement strand
GATCTGGTGAAGCGCCTCGAGACCCCGCGCATCATCTGGCTCATGGTGCCGGCCGGAGCGCCGGTGGATCAGACGATCGAGCAGCTGCTGCCGAGCCTGAGCAAGGGCGACATCGTCATCGATGGCGGCAACTCCAACTTCCGCGATACCATGCGGCGCGGCGCGGCCCTCAAGGCCAAGGGAATCGAGTTGGTCGACGCCGGTACCAGCGGCGGCATCTGGGGGCTCAAGGTGGGATACTGCCTGATGGTCGGCGGCAGCAAGGCCGCCGTGGAGCGCACGGAGCCGATCTTCCGGAGCCTGGCACCGGAGAACGGCTTTGCGCATGTCGGCCCCACCGGAGCGGGCCACTACGTCAAGATGATCCATAACGGCATCGAGTACGGCATGCTACAGGCGTACGCCGAGGGCTACGAGATTCTCCACCACTCGAAGGACTTCGACCTCGACCTGCACCAGATCGCGGCGGTCTGGAATCACGGCAGCGTGGTCCGCTCCTGGCTCAACGAGCTGGCCGAGCTGGCCTTTGCCGACAGCGCCGACCTGAGCGATATCCGGGGCTACGTCGACGATTCCGGCGAGGGTCGCTGGACGGTGCAGGAGGCGATCGATCAGAGCGTGCCGGCCCCGGTAATAACCCTTTCGCTGCTGATGCGCTTTGCCTCCCGGCAGGACGAGTCGTTCTCCGCCAAGGTCATCGCCGCACTCCGGAACCAGTTCGGCGGCCACGCGGTGAAGCAGGCATGACCGTTTTGGTCGAGGTGCCCGCCACGGTCCCCGACGACGCTCCCGCGCTGGCGCAGCCGCTCAAGCGGGGCGACGCCTGCACGGTGGTGATCTTCGGCGCCGCCGGGGACCTCTCCCGGCGCAAGCTCTTTCCCGCGCTCTTTCATCTCCAGTGCGACGGGCTGCTGCACGAGGACTTCGCCCTGGTGGGGGTGTCGCGGGAGGCGATGACCGACGACGCCTTCCGGCAGCTGGTCTATGTATCGGCGCGCGACGCGGATGATCCAAGCCCCGCCGGGGAGATCGACGAGAAGGCATGGGCCCGGTTTGCCACGCGGCTGAGCTATGTCCAGGGCGATCTCACGGCGAGCGCTACCTTCGCCGCGATCGGCCGGCGGCTGGGCGACATCGAGGCGGCCCGGGACCACAGCGACGGCCGGCTGTTTTATCTGGCCATTCCGCCCACCCTCTATGCCAAGACCGTCGCTCACCTGCAGCAGAGCAGCGTGGCGGGGCGGGTCGACCGGCAATCCACCCGGCCATGGGTACGGGTAGTCATCGAGAAGCCCTTCGGCCGCGATCTGGAGAGCGCCAAGGCGCTCAATCGCACCGTCCGAAAGGCGTTCGCGGAGCATCAGGTTTACCGCATCGACCATTATCTCGGCAAGGAGACGGTGCAGAATCTGATGGTCTTCCGGTTCGCCAATTCCATATTCGAGCCGGTGTGGAATCGCCATCACATCCACCATGTCCAGATCACCGCGGCGGAAACCGTTGGGGTCGAGCATCGCGCGGGCTACTACGAGGACGCGGGCGTGGTGCGCGACATGTTCCAGAACCATCTCCTCCAGCTCATGTGCCTGACGGCGATGGAACCGCCGGTTGCGTTTCAGGCCGACGAGGTGCGGGATGAGAAGACCAAGGTCCTCCGCGCCATTCGCCGCTTCCCGGCCGCGGAGATGCACGATTACTCGGTTCGCGGGCAGTACGGGCCCGGCACTGTCAAGGGCGTGGCAGTGCCGGGCTACCGGCAGGAGCCCGACGTCGACCCGGGCTCGGACACGCCGACATGGGCTGGGCTCCGGCTCCTGGTGGACAACTGGCGCTGGCAGGGAGTGCCGTTCTTTCTCCGATCGGGCAAGCGGATGCCAAGCCGGGTGACCGAGATCGCGGTGCAGTTCCGGGAGCCGCCCCACCTCATGTTCCAGGACCACGACAAGAGCATGACGCCCAATGTCATCGCGATCCGGGTCCAGCCCGAGGAGGGGATCTCGCTCTCGTTTGACATCAAGGTGCCCGGCGTCGGCGTCCGGATGACGGCGGCCAAGATGGATTTCAGCTACGCCGAGGCGTTCGGCGCAGCGGCTCACTCGGCGTACGAAACCTTGCTGCTCGACTGCATGGTGGGCGACGGCACGCTCTTTACTCGCGGTGACGCAGTCGAGGCCGCGTGGGAGGTGGTCGATCCGGTGATCGAGGCCTGGAACGAGAAAGATCCGGAACACTTCCCCAACTACGCCGCGGGAAGCTGGGGACCGGGGATCGCGGACGAGTTCATCGCGCGGGACGGCGGGCGCTGGCGTCAACCGTGACGGCGGCGGCGGTGCTTACCCGGCGTTTCCGATGATCCATGCTGGGGCAAGAAAGGAGGTGGCCGTGTCCAAGGGCTTGGTTCTGATTACGGGGGGCTACGGGCGACTGGGCCGGGACTTCGCGCGGGCGTTCAGAGAAGACGGCTGGAGCGTGCTCCTGGCCGGCCGCGATCGGGACAAGCTGAGCGCCGCTGCCCAGGAGACAGAGACGGACTACCAGGTCCTCGACGTCACCCAGGAGGAGCAAGTCCTCGGAGCCAAGCGGTACGTGGAGGAGAGGTACGGTAAACTCGACGTCCTGATCAATAACGCGGCCGTGATGCGCTCGGAGCCGGTCGAGACGATGGCACCGGCACTCTTCCTCAAGTCGATTACCACGAACCTCTACGGCACGTTTCTCTGCACCCACCATTTCCTGCCGCTGTTGAAGAAATCGGAGCAAGCACTAGTGATCAACGTCGCCTCCACCGCCGCCCACCGCGCCGACGCCGGCTCGGCCGCCTACAACGCCTCGAAGTTCGGATTGCGCGGCTTCACCGAGGCGCTGCGCAAGGAGCTGCGCAAGACCGACATCCGGGTGACCTCGATTTCACCATCGATGATCCGGTACGGGGAAGCCCCGGCTCAAGGAAAAGGAGCCGGCCTCAACGGGCGGGACGTGGCGGACGCGGCACTTTTCCTGGCGAATGCGGCCGGACGCTCGCTCTTTATCGACCTGGAAATGTGGGCCACCAACCCGTAGCCCGCCGACCACAAGGCTCCTTGGCCCGCGATGTCCTCGACTCAAGGCAGGCAACCTTGACGTATTCTGATGCCGCGCACCGGGATGCCGCTCGGCGGGCGGTGGACCTCATCCAGGCTGGGATGGTAGTGGGTCTGGGCACCGGCGCCACCGCCGGCGCCGCGGTGCGGGAGATCGGGCGGCGGCTGGCCACCGGCCAGCTCTCCGACATAGCCGGTATTCCAACGTCCGACGCCACCCGCGACCTGGCGCGCGAGCTCCGCATCCCCCTCACCGATTTGTCGGCAAACACGCAGATCGACCTCACCATCGACGGCGCCGACGAAGTGAGCCCGGGCGGTGACCTCATCAAGGGGCTCGGCGGCGCGCTGCTCCGAGAGAAGATCGTCGCGGTCAATTCGCGGCGCCTTGTCATAGTGGTCGACCAGACCAAGCTGGTCCAACGGCTCGGCCAGCGAGCGGCTCTTCCGATCGAGGTGGTTCCGTTTGGATGGAGCACGCACCTGAGCTTTTTGCGCGAGCTGGGCGCCGAGCCCGCTCTCCGCCACGGGGAGGCGGGTCCCTTCCTGACCGACGATGGGCACTACATCATCGATGCCCGGTTTTCCCGGTGGAATCAACGACCTGAACGTGCTCGCTGATACGCTGGCGAGGAGAACAGGCGTCATGGAAACGGGACTCTTTCTGGGTATGACGCCGGAAGTCCTGGTGGGCCGGGCACCGTGAGTCGCAGTGCTTCTTCGAAGCCGCCCACGATGCAGCCGCCGTTGAAGACCGACGCGCTGGACCGGCTCCAGGAGGATACGCTCGGTTATTTCCTGAAGGAGACCAATCGCGCCAACGGCATGGTTCCCGACAACACCCGGACGGGCGCGCACGCCAGCATCGCGGCCATCGGCTTTGCCCTGACCGCTTATGTCATCGGGGTGGAACGCGGGTTCATGACCCGCCGGGATGGGGTAGAGCGGACCCTTACGACGCTGCGGTTCTTCTGGAACAGCCCCCACGGAGAGGAGCCCGACGCCACCGGCCACCGCGGCTTCTACTATCATTTTCTCTACATGGATACCGGCCGGCGAGCCTGGGAATCGGAGCTGTCCACCATCGACTCGGCCTTCCTTCTGGCCGGGATGCTGGCCGCCGCGACGTACTTCGACGGCGGGAACCCGGAGGAGCTGGAATTACGAACGTTGGCCGAGCAGCTGTATCGCAGGGCCGATTGGCAGTGGGCGCAGAACGGCGGCCGGACCGTAACCCATGGTTGGAAACCCGAAACCGGGTTCATCCCCTACCGCTGGGAGGGCTACTGCGAAGCCCTGATACTCTATGTGCTGGGTCTGGCCTCCCCCACCCATCCGCTGCCCCCTGACAGCTATCCGGCGTGGACCGAGACGTACTCCTGGAAGACGCTTTACGGGTACGATTTCCTGTACGCGGGCCCCCTCTTCATCCATCAGCTCTCGCACCTGTGGATCGATTTCCGCGGCATCCAGGACGACGTCATGCGTGCCAAGGGAATCGATTACTTCGAGAACAGCCGGCGGGCAACCTACGTACAGCAGCAATACGCTATCCAGAATCCCCTGGACTACCGTGGGTACGGCGAGAATTGCTGGGGGATCACGGCGAGCGATGGTCCGGGCCCAATTTGCCTGAAGATCGACGGTGTGGAGCGATGTTTCATGGATTACACCGCCCGAGGGATTCCCTACGGCCCGGATGACGGCACCATCGCTCCCTGGGCGGCGGTCGCCTCGTTGCCGTTTGCACCGGAAATCGTCCTGCCGGCCATCCAGTATTTCAACGATGCCCACCCCGAGATGACCAGCCATTATGGATTCAAGTGCAGCTTCAACCCGACGTTCACGGCGAGCCATCCGAAAGGCTGGATTTCCCAGGGATACTACGGTCTGGACCAGGGTCCGATCGTCATGATGATCGAGAACTATCGCACCGGATTTCTCTGGGACCTTATGAAGCGGTGTCCCTACATCGGCCAGGGACTGCGTCGCGCCGGCTTTACGGGTGGATGGCTGTTCTCCTATACTGCTTCATGAACGAAACAGCGGACCCCACTTCTCCGGGCGAACTGCCGGACCGGCTGATCGACCTGCTGCGCCGCGCGCTGGAGCTCAGCGGCGTGGAGCCGCTGGTAGCTGAATCCCTGGCTCGGGAGCACTACGGCCGCATCACTGTCCAGGGAAACCGGTTCGAGGTCGCCGACACGGAAGGGCGTCCCAATTCTATGGGTCAGCCCGATGGGGACGTCATTCTGCAACTGGCGGAGCAGATCAAGCAAACCATTCCGGCGAAGTTCCTCACTGCCAGCGATTAACTTCCTGTTGTCGCTGCCACCCCACGTCTGCCACTCGGGATCCTTGCCATCGCTTCGATAAAGCCGCCGAAGCCCCGCCGCTCCTTTTCCTTCGTCATGCCCTTCGTCCGCACGGATGTCCGCGAGGATCGCCTCGCCGGCCCCATCCACGGGGAGCTGCTCGGCGCCGAGCACCTGGCGGAGCGGGCCCAGCAGGTGGCTGCGAGCCAGCGGCTGGCGGTCGAGCGGGCGGCCCGGCGCACTCCGCTCCTGGCCCGGCTCAACGACACCCGCCGCATCCTGGAGGACGCCCACCGCCGGCTCACCGCCTCCGATGTCGACGCCGATGGGGATGGACTGGCCGACGTCGGCCCCGCGGGCGAGTGGCTGCTCGACAACTATCACGTGGTCCAGGAGCACATCGGCGAAGTCCGGGAAAGTCTGCCCGGTGACTACTACCGTGAGCTACCCGAGCTGGCCTCCGGCGCTCTGGCCGGCTATCCCCGGATCTACGAGCTGGCCGTCACCCTGATCGGCCACAGCGAGGGCCGGGTAGACCTGCACAACGTCACCGGCTTCGTCGCCGCCTTCCAGCAAGTCTCCACCTTGACTATCGGCGAGCTCTGGGCGGTGCCGGCGATGCTTCGCCTGGGGCTGATCGAGAACGTGCGCCGCATGACGCTCCGCACCGTGGGCCGGCTGGACGAGCTGGAGGCCGCCGACCAGGCCGCCTCCCGGATTGCCCAGGCGGCCACCGCGGGAGACGGAGCACTCGACAAGGAGCTGGACCGGTTCGCCTCCAACCCGCCGGCGCTCACTCCGATCTTCATCTCGCGCTTTCTCCAGAAGCTCCGGATCGAGGGCGGCGCACTCCCCGCGGTGGTGCGCCTGGAGCAATGGATCGCCGACGAGGCGCTGAGCGCGGAGGAAGCCACCGCCCGATCCACCCAGCGGCTCGCCCTCACCCAGGTGGTGATGGCCAACAGCATCACCAGCCTCCGCGCCATCGCCCGGATGGAGTGGCGCACCTTCATCGAGGATCAGAGCCGGATCGAGGCGGTGCTGCGGGAGGACCCGTCGGGGTTCTACCGCCGGATGACCTTTGCCACTCGGGACCAATATCGCCACGCTGTCGAGCGCATCGCTCGCCGGACTCGTCGTCCGGAGGACGCCATCGCCCGGCGGGCGATTGAGCTCGCACGCGCGGCTGAGGGAATGAGGGAAAAGCCTGCCCCTCCTTCCCTCCTTCCCTCCCACGTGGGCTACTACCTGATCGACGACGGTCTGGCCCAGTTGGAAGCCGCCACCGGTTACCGTCCACCGCTCGGCGAAGCGATCGACCGCTGGGTGCGGTGCCATCCGAACATCGTCTTCGTGGGTGGGGTGCTGCTGGCCACGCTCGGCGCTCTCGCCGCGGTGCTGCTGCTCGGCGGCTCCGAGGCCCGGGCGGCGTGGGTCGCGGTGATCCTTCTGGGTCTGCTGCTGGCCAACGACATCGCCGTCAATTTGATGAACCAGCTGGTCACGGCCTTTCTGCCGCCCCGGCCGCTCCCCAAGCTCGACCTCTACGAGCACGGCGTGCCACCGGAGTTCCGCACCGCGGTGGTGATCCCTACCCTGTTCGGCGGCGTCGAGGCGGTGAACGAGGCGCTGGAGAACCTGGAGGTTCAGTTCCTGGCCAACCGGGAGGCACACCTCCACTTCGCGGTGCTGAGCGACTTCACCGACTCTCCCACCGAGACCCGCGAGGGCGATACGGCCATCGTCGAGGCCGCGGTCGAGGGGGTGAAAGCGCTCAACGCCCGCTACGCCGAGAGTAAGGAAGACGCGTTCTATCTCTTCCACCGCCCCCGCCGCTGGAACCCCCAAGAGGGCGTCTGGATGGGATGGGAGCGGAAGCGGGGCAAGCTTGCCGAGTTCAACCGCTTCGTGCTCGGCGCCGGTGAGGGAGCGTTCTCGGTGGTGGTGGGGGACCTGGAGCCGATCCGCCAGGTGCGCTACGTGATCACGCTCGACTCCGACACGGTACTCCCGCCTGATGCGGCCCCGCTCCTGGTCGGTGCCCTGGCCCACCCGCTCAACCGGGCGGTGTACGACCCGGCAGCGGGGCGGGTGACCCGCGGCTACGGCATCCTGCAGCCGCGGGTAGGTGTGTCCCTGCCGAGCTCCAACCGCTCGATCTTCGCATCAATTCACTCGGGGCACCCCGGAGTTGATCCCTACACTATGGCGGTCTCGGACGTCTATCAGGACCTCTATGGCGAGGGGAGCTTCACCGGGAAGGGAGTTTACGAGGTCGAGACGTTCGAGCGAGCCACCCACGGACGCTTCCCGGAGAACTCGCTCCTCTCCCATGACCTGATCGAGGGGAGCTACGCCCGTGCCGGTCTGGCCACCGACGTGATGGTGTACGACGACTATCCCACCCGCTACCTGACGTACACCCGCCGGAAGCACCGCTGGATCCGGGGCGATTGGCAGTTGCTTCCCTGGCTCACCCGGAAGGTGCCGGGACCCGACGGCGCCGAGCCCAACCGTCTGTCGCTGCTGTCCCAGTGGAAGATCCTCGATAACCTGCGCCGCAGCATGGTCGAGCTGGCCCAGCTGGTCTTCCTGGTGGGCGGATGGCTCTTGCTCCCCGGCTCGCCGGTGCGCTGGACTCTGCTGGGGCTCGGCGCCATTGCCGCGCCCTGGATCGTCTCTTTCCTGCTGGCGCTGCTGCGGCCTCCGCTCGACAAGTCCTGGCGGGCCTACTACACCGCGGTCGGCCGGGACGCAGTCACCAGCATCCAGCAGTTTGCCCTGGCCGTCGTCTTCCTGCCCCATCAGGCCTGGGTCTCGGCCGACGCGATCGTTCGAACCGGGTGGCGCATGCTGGTGACACGACGCCACCTGCTGGAGTGGCAGACCGCTTCGCAGACCGAGCGCGGCCTGTCGGGCTCTTTCCGCATCGCCTGGGGCAACATGTGGCCCGCGGTGGCGTTGGCCTGCGTCATTCTCGCCGCGGTAGTCGGACGCGCCGCCCGGGAGCCGGACTCGTCCGCTCCAACCTGGCAAATTCTGCTGGCGGTGCTGCCGCTGATTCTGGCCTGGATCGCCTCGCCGGTCATCGCGCACACGCTCGGTGCGCCGGCCGTTCGCCGCGAGCACCGCCTGCCCCGGGAGAGCCGCCGCCAGGTGCTCCGGTACGCCCTGCTCCACTGGCGCTTCTTCGACCGGTTTGTCACCGAGGGCACCAACTGGCTGGCGCCGGACAACTTCCAGGAGATTCCCGAGCCGGTGGTAGCGATGCGCACCTCGCCCACCAACATCGGCCTCCAGCTGCTGGCGACGACCAGCGCGTGGGACCTGGGGTTCATCACTCTGGACGAGATGACCCGCCGGATCGAGCAAGCCTTTCGCTCGATGGAGCGGATGCGCCGCTTCAATGGACACTTCTACAACTGGTACGAGCTTCAGAATCTGACGGTGCTGGAGCCGGCCTACGTCTCCACGGTGGACAGCGGCAATCTGGCCGGCCACCTCATCGCGCTGAGGCAGGCGTGCCTTTCGATTGTAGACGGGCCGCTGCACGACGATCGAGTGTGGCAGGCGCTGGACGCCGCGCTGGCCCTGGCGGACGAGCGGCTGGAGAT
The DNA here is from genome assembly GCA_013813435.1 of Gemmatimonadales bacterium. Taxonomy (GTDB): domain Bacteria; phylum Gemmatimonadota; class Gemmatimonadetes; order Gemmatimonadales; family GWC2-71-9; genus CAVVWJ01. The sequence continues at coordinate 9,162 of JACCRS010000008.1, read as the reverse complement.
CCATGCGCCGGCTCACCCCGCGGCCGAACACTTGAAATCCGCCCGGACGGTTTTGGCAAAGGCGCGGCGCGAGGCGGCCTCTGATATCAGCCTCTCGCGCGTGGCCGAGCCACTCAAGCGGGCGGAGACCGGGCTGGCGGGCGCCGGCCCGTCTTATGGAGCAGCGGAGCCGGCCACGGAGTGGATCTCGTGGAGTCTCCAGCTTATAGCCGCGCACCAGGAGAGTCACCGCGGGCGGGCGGACCATGACAGTCAGCGCGAGCGGGCTCTCGCAATGACTGCGTCGCCGGAGTTGGCGCAGCGCCTCCAGGTCATCGCCGACCGGGCCTACGACTACGCCATGGAGATGGACTTCCGCTTCCTGTTCGATCCACAGCGAAAGCTCTTCGCCATCGGCTATCAGCAGAACACCCATTCACTCGACGGGTCGTACTACGATCTGCTCGCCTCTGAAGCGCGGCTGGCGAGCTTCATTGCCGTGGCCAAGAACGACGTGCCGGTGGACCACTGGTTCCGGCTGGGCCGCACGCTGACCTACGCCGCGGGGGAGCCGGCGCTGGTGTCGTGGAGCGGGAGCATGTTCGAGTACCTGATGCCGCTGCTGGTGATGCGCTCGTACCCATTCACGGTGCTGAGCCAGACCTACGAGGGCGCACTGACCCGGCAGGTCGCCTACGGCAAGGAGCGCGATGTCCCGTGGGGTGTGAGCGAGAGCGCCTACAACGTGCGCGACCGGCACCACACCTATCAGTATCGGCCCTTCGGCGTCCCCGACCTGGCCCTCAAGCGCGGCCTGGGACGAGAGCTGGTGGTGGCGCCGTATGCCTCGGTGCTGGCGGCGATGGTGGACCCGGAGCGGTCGCTGACCAACCTGCAGCTGCTGGAGACCAAGGGCGCGCTGGGCCGCTACGGCTTCCGCGACGCGATCGATTACACCCGTCCCGACCCCGACGGCGACTACCACCTCGTCGGCGCCTACATGGCGCACCACCTCGGCATGGGCCTGGTCGCCCTGACCAACCTGCTGACCTCGCAGGTGTGGCAGCGCCGCTTCCACGCCGACCCGGTGGTCCGTTCGGCGGAGCTGCTGCTGCACGAGCGTATTCCCCGGCGCCTGGTGCCGCAGAAGGCACAGGGGGCCGGACTGGACCAGGCGATGCCCGAGGCCGAAACCGAGCGGCCGTCGGTGCGCCACCTCGAGACCCCGGACACCCCGGCTCCGCACGTCGCCCTGCTGGGACACCTGCCCTACACCATCATGGTGAGCCACTGCGGGGCGGGATACAGCCGCTACGAAGGGCTCGCGGTTACCCGCTGGCACTCCGACGGGACTCGTGACTCGACTGGGCAGTTCTGCTACGTGAAGGACATTTCGAGCGGGCGAGTCTGGTCGGCCGCCCATCAGCCAGTGTGCGCGCCGGCCGACTGGTACAACGCCTTCCTCGCCACCGACCGGGTCACTTTTCACCGGTCCGATGGCGACATCGAGACCCGCACCGAGATCGCGGTAGTTCCGGAAGACTCCGCCGAGGTGCGCCGGGTTACCGTCACAAACAACTCTGACGATATCAGAGAGATCGAGCTCACCAGCTACGGCGAGATCGTGCTCTCATCGCCCGATGCCGACCGAGCTCATCCCGCGTTCGGCAGCCTGTTCGTCGAGACCGAGTGGCACGAGTGGGCCAGCGCCATCACCGCCACCCGGCGTCCGCGTTCCGCTAACGAGAAGGCGCTCTGGGTGGTTCACGTGGTGGACGGGGGCAAGGATCGGGTGGGACCGGTGACCTGCGAGACTGACCGGGCCCGTTTCCTGGGACGCGGCCGCTCCACGATGAATCCGGTGTCGCTGACCCAGGATGGAGCCCTTTCGGGGACCACAGGCGCGGTGCTCGATCCGATCTTTGCCCTCAGGACGCGGCTGCGCCTGGATCGGGGTCAATCTGTATCGGTGGCGTTCACTACCCTCGTGGCCACCAGCCGAGCCCGAGCCTTCGAGCTGGCCGATCGCTATCGCGACTCTCATGCTTCACAGCGGGCACTCGATCTCGCGTGGACCTCGAGCCAGGTGGAGCTGCGCGAGTTCCAGCTCTCGCCGGGAGACGCCGCCGTTTACCAGGAGCTGGCCGGTTTTCTTCTCTACGGCAGTCCGTCGCTCAGGGCACCGCAGTCGGAGCTCCGCCGAAACCGGGGCTCCCAGCCCCTACTATGGGCCAACGGCATCTCGGGCGACTGGCCCATCCTGCTCGCCACCATCGAGTCGCCCGAAGGGCTGCCCACTTTACGCCAGCTGCTGACGGCCCACCGCTACTGGCGCCGCCGCGGCATGATGGTGGACCTGGTTGTGCTCAACGGGCATCCACCCACCTACCTCCAGGATCTCGCCGACCGCATCACCGCTGCGGTGTATGCCATTGCCGACACAGTGTCGATCGACAAGCCCGGAGGCGTGTTCGTCCGGCGCAAGGACCAGCTCAAGCCGGACGAGCTTCTGATGATGCGGGCCACCGCGCGGGTACATGTCCCATGCGACGGGCGCGCACTCGGCAAAATCCTGGCGACCGCTCTGCCCGATGAGCTGCCCGGCGACGACTTGGATGATCTGCCGGCCGTTCCTCGAGCTCCGGCCCGAAGCGACGCACGGCTGGTGCGCGCGGTCCAGCGGATCAGCTCGACCATCCCGGCGCTCCTGGCGCCCCTCACCGCGACCGCCTCGGCATTTCAGCCCTCCCGGGTCCGGCCCGGTACGGTACCGGCAGGGCTGGCGCTGGACAACGGCTTCGGCGGGCTTGCCGCCAATGGTGATTACGAGATCCGGCTAAACGGAGATCGGGTTCCCCCGGCACCATGGGCTAACGTCATCGCCAACCGGCACGGCGGGTTCGTGGTCACCGAACGAGGCGGCGGTTTCACCTGGGCCGAGAACAGCTACTTCTTCCGGCTTACCCCGTGGCACAACGACCCGGCGAGCGATCCGGTCAGTGAGGTGATCTACCTTCAGGATGATGAGACCGGCGAGCTGTGGTGTGTCACGCCCGGGCCAATTCGGGAAGAAGCACCCTACACCGTACGCCACGGCCCGGGGTCTTCGACATTCGTGCAGGATCACGGCGGCATCATCACCCGGCTCACTCTGGGCATGGCGGAAGACGCGGCGGTGAAGCTCGCGGTACTTCGGGTGACCAACCGGGACGACGTTCCCCGCCGGCTCACACTGACGACTTACCTGGAATGGACTCTGGGCGTACTGCGCGAGCACACCCAGCACCAGGTGCGCACTTCGTTCGACCGGGAGCAGGAGACGATCTTCGCGAGGAACTGGTTCGATTCCCAATTTTCCGGGTGGGTCGCGTTTCACGCTATCACCGAGCCGGTAACCGCCTACACCGCGAGCCGGCGCGATTTCCTGGGAAGGAACGGCAGCGTTGAAGCTCCCGCCGCGCTCCGTGCTGACGGCACGCTCGGCGGCATCAGCGGTGCCGGCATCGATCCCTGCGCGGCGCTTCAGTGCGCGCTGGAGCTCAGTCCGGGCCAGACCCGCGAGATCGCGATCATCCTGGGGGCGGCTGAAGGCGAAATCAAGGCGCGCCATGCTTTGGCGGAATACAAGAACCTCGACAACGCCAAGAGTGCCATCGCCGGAAATGTGGCGCGGTGGGGCGAGCGGCTCTCGATGATCACGGTGAGGACCCCGGAACCCACCTTCGACGCCATGCTCAACCGATGGACTCTTTATCAGGCGCTCGCGTGCCGGATATGGGCCCGATCGGCGCTGTACCAGAGCAGCGGCGCATACGGCTTTCGCGACCAGCTTCAGGACGTGATGGCGTTGGTCTACGCCGAGCCGGCTCTGGCTCGGGAGCACATCCTCCGGGCCGCGGCGCGCCAGTTTCTCGAGGGCGACGTGCAGCACTGGTGGCACCCGCAGAGTGGGCGGGGGGTACGCACCAGGTTTTCCGATGACCTCGCGTGGCTGCCATACGTGGTGGATCACTACGTCAGGACCACGGGTGACTCCTCTGTGCTGGACGAGTATGTGCCGTTCCTCAGCATGCGCCCGCTGGGGCCGGACGAGCACGAGGTATACGACCTGCCCCAGGTGACCGACGAGCATGGCAGCGTCTACGAGCACTGCCTCCGGGCGCTGCGACGGGCGAGCACCACCGGCGCGCACGGCCTGCCGCTGATCGGCATCGGCGACTGGAACGACGGCATGAACCGGGTGGGGGTCGAGGGGCGGGGCGAGAGCGTCTGGCTGGCGTGGTTCCTCATCACCACGCTGCGATCCTTTGCCGAGCACGTGGAGAAGCGGGGCGACACAGTGGTGGCGGCCGAGTTCCGACGCCAGGCGGCCGACTATGCCGCAGCGGTCGACGCCCAAGGCTGGGACGGCGAGTGGTATCGCCGGGCGTACTTCGACGACGGCGCCCCGCTCGGGTCGCGCGAGAGCGACGAGTGCCGCATCGATTCGATCGCCCAAAGCTGGAGCGTCATCTCGGCGGGTGGACAGGCGGACAGGCGGACGGTGGCCATGAAGTCCATGGAAGAGCATCTGGTGAACGAGGACGCGCGGCTGCTGATGCTGCTCACGCCGCCGTTCGACAAAACCGAGAAAGACCCGGGCTACATCAAGGGATATCTGCCGGGTGTGCGGGAGAACGGGGCCCAATACACTCACGCGGCACTGTGGGCGGTGCTCGCAACGGCGCTCCGGGGAAACCACGACCGCGCCTTCGAGCTCTACCAGATGATCAACCCGCTAACCCACACCCGCACGCCGGAAGAGGTCGCGACCTACAAGGTGGAGCCCTATGTGGTCGCCGCTGACGTATACACTGCGAAGGGCCATCTCGGCCGGGGTGGGTGGACCTGGTACACCGGCTCGGCGAGCTGGATGTATCGCGTGGGGCTGGAGGGGATTCTCGGACTGCGTAAGCGCGGCGACACGCTCTTCATCGAACCGAGAGCGCCCGCCTCCTGGCCGGAGTACAGCATCGAGTACCGGCACGGACGAACCGTATATACGATCGTGGTGCGGAATGAAGGGGTAGTACAGGTGAAGGTGGACGGCGAGGTCTCACCCGATGGCAGCATTCAACTGGTGGATGACGGGAAACGACATGAGGTGGTGGTAGGGCGGTAGGAGGGAAAGAGGGAAAGATAAGGATGTCCAATCACGCTGTTATTCCGAGGCAAGCGAGGAATCGTACGGGCTGCCGTTCCCTCGTTCCCTACCCCGCAGCGCTCGACTCCCGGCTAGGTAGCCCCGCATCCAGCGCGCTCCTGACCGCCGCGGCCAGACGGGCAGGTGTAAACGGCTTCTGCACGAAAGCGATGCCCAACTCGACCACATTGCGATCCAGCACAGTATCGTCGGTGTACCCCGACATGAAGACCACCCGCAGATCAGGCCGAATGGCTCGCAGTCGCTCGGCGAGGGTCCTGCCGCTGATGCCGGGCATGACGGCATCGCTCAGCAGCAGGTGAATGGTGCCGGCGTAGTCGCGGGCACAGGCGAGGGCGACTTCCCCGTTTTCAGCCTCCAGAACCTCATACCCGCATTCGCGTAGCACCCGGGCCGTAAACCGCCTGACGTCCGTGCGGTCTTCCGCGAGCAGCACCACTTCTCCTCTCCGAGCCACACCGGCAGGCAGGTCCGCGTGCTCCTCCGGTGTGGCGCAGAGTCCGACACAGGGCAAATACACCTTGAACGTGGTGCCGTGCCCCGGCTCGGAATAGACGTAGATGCTCCCGCCCGATTGCTTCACAATGCCGTACACCGTAGAGAGGCCCAGTCCGGTTCCCACGCCCTCTTCCTTGGTGGTGAAGAAGGGCTCGAAGATCTGCGACTTGGTCAAGGCGTCCATGCCATGTCCGCTGTCGGTCACGGCAAGCATGATATAGGGGCCGGGCTCCAGCCCCAGGTGAGTGCTGGCGTAATCGCCGTTGACCGTCACATTGCTGGTATCGATCCGGAGCGTGCCGCCCTCAGGCATGGCATCACGGGCGTTGATCGCGAGGTTCAGGAGAACCTGTTCCAGTTGGGTAGGGTCCCCCTTGACCGCGCCCAGCCCTTCGGCGAGACCGAGCACGATCTCGATATGCTCGCCGATCAGCCGACGGAGCAGCGCCGATGTCTGGCGCACGGCCTGGTTGATGTCCACGTCGACCGGCTGTAACACCTGGCGGCGGCTGAACGCCAGCAGCTGGCCGGTCAGGGCCGCGGCGCGATCGGTAGCGTCCTTGATGGCAGCGAGATCGGAGTAATCAGCCGTTCCCTGCGGATGACGCGCGAGCAGATAGTGAACCGAGCCGGCCAGCACCGTCAGCAGGTTGTTGAAGTCATGCGCGATCCCACCTGCAAGCCGTCCGACAGCTTCCATCTTCTGCGCCTGCAGGAGCTGTTGCTCGTTGCGCCGCATCGCAACCTCTGCCGCCTTCCGATCGCTGATGTCCCGGAGAATGGCGGTGAAGGTATGGCCTGCCGGTCCCTTTGACTCCCCAAAGGAGACCTCGACCGGCACCTCGTGCCCCTGGCGGTGGAGTCCCGGCAGCTCGATGGCCGTCCAGTTGAGATGACGTTTGCCGGTCTGGAGGTAGCGTCCCACACCTGCCTCATGCAGGTGCCGCAGGTACTCCGGCATCAGGATGGTGAGCGACTGGCCGACCAACTCATCGGCAGGGTGACCGAAGATCCGCTCCACGGCCCGATTCACCACCAGTATCCGACTCCCGGTATCGATTGTGATGATGGCGTCGGAAGCAGCTTCGGCGATGACGCGATAGCGCTCGTCGCTTGCTGCCCGGGCGATTTCGGCGCGATGCCGGTCGGTGATATCCAGAACATTGACGGCCTGGCTTACGACTTGTCCCGCGGCATCCTTGATCGCGGTGAACTGGACTAAAACGGGAAACCGGGACCCGTCCTTCCGGAGGTGCCAGCTCTCGAAATCGTGATGGCCTTCGGTCCGGGCGCGTTCCCAGTGCCCGGCAACCGATCCGCGGTTCTCGGGCGGGTAGAGCGCTTCGACCGGCGTCTGTCGCAACTCATCGACACTGTAGCCGTGCATTCGGGCAAAGGCGGGATTGACAACTTCCACCGTGCGGCCATCGGCGCTGCCGATGCGTATGCCCCAGGCGGCGTGGGCGAAGACTTCCGCCCAATTGCGGTCAGTTCCGGATTGGCCGGACAGGGGGTCAGACAACTTTTGGCTCACCCACGCGGTGGGTTAGGGGGGGATTCAGAGTAGCCATGAATGTATCATAATGGCGACTCGGAGGCCGAATGTCAGGAGGGACCCCCTCCCCTCCTTCCTCCTACCGCGGAAAAGCTTCGGGCAGTCCGCCATCTACCGTCAGGATGTCCCCGGTGGTGAAGCGGAACCGGTCGCTGGCCAGCAGCACCGCCAGGTCCGCCACCGCCTCCGGCGGAATAAGCGTTACGCCCATGAGGTTTCGGCTCCGGTACACCGCCAGCTGCTCCTCCACCGTAACCCCCCGGCTCGCCGCGCGCTCCCGCACGAACTCCAGAAAGAGTGGCGTCTCGATCTGGTCGGCGTTGATGGCGTTTACCCGGATGCCGTCACCCCCCAGCTCCACCGCCGCCACCCTCAACGCCTGAAGCAGCGCGGCCTTGCTGCCTCCGTAGGCCACTGCATCCCTTCCCGGCACCAACGCCGCCTTGGACACCGAGGCCACGATAGACCCGCCTAGTCCCTGGCGGCGCATCACCACCGCCGCCCGGCCGATGGCCTGCACCGCGCCGAGGTAGTGGACCTCGAGCTGGCGCTGAAGATCGTCGCGCCGGATCTCGGTGATCGGCGCGAATCGGGGCGGCAACCCCGCGGTGTAGAACAGGCAGTCGAGCCCGCCGAACTCCAGCACCGTCTGGCGAAACAGGGCGTCGAGGCTGGCGTCGTCGCGCACGTCGGTGGCGGCTGCCACGGCCCGGCCAGGGAACTTGGAGGCGACTTCCCGGGCCACCGCTCCTGACATGTCGCCATCCAGATCCGCTACCACCACGTGGGCCCCCTCCTCGGCAAACCGCCTGGCCGCCGCCGCACCGATGCCGCTGCCGCCGCCGATGATCACCGCGATGTGTCTGGGAATCAGCTTGGCCGCCTTCTCCTTGGCGACCTGTTCCTCCACCTTCCGACGCTCCAGGGGCCAGCGCTCAAACTCGTAGACGTCAGCTTCCGCGATAAACTCGAAGCGATCCACCGCCTCGGCGTTCGCGATGCTCTCCAGGGTGGCGCGATAACAGAGATTGGCGGTCACGGCATTTCGCTTGTCCGTAAACGCGGTGATGATGCCGAGCCCCGGAGCCAGCACCACCTTGGCCCAGTCGTCGAGCGGGCGATCGCCGGCGCCAGCATTCCGCCGGTGATACTCCTCGTACTCGGCGCGGGCGGCCGCGAGCTGACTGCGCACCTGCTCCACGATCGCGTCGTCCGGCGCGGATGGATCGAGGTCGAGCCAGACCGGAAGCCGCCCGGCCCGGAGCAGATGCTCGGGCGTGGCCATGCCGCGGCGAGCCAGCTCCGGCATCCGTTCCTGAGCCAGGCTGGCGAGTACATCGTCCCCATCGTCGTAGTGCAGGAGGACCCGATCCGGCGCTCCCAAGGCGCCCCGTACCACCGGCAGCACAATTTCCGCCAAACGGGCGGATGGGCGGACGGGCGCACGGACGGACGAATGGACAGCCGGACGGGCGGTCCTTTTGGTGGCTAAGTAGTCGTCCATGCGGGCGATAACCTCGAGCAGACGCTCATAACACTGCTCGGCGTCGTTTCCCCATACCACCAGCCCGTGGTGGGCGAGGGCCAGGCCAATTGCTTCAGCCGGGATCCGTCCGACTGTCCTGCCGTCCGCCGGCCCCACCATCTGTCCGACCGCTTGAGCCAGGGGAAAGCCGGGGCGGACATACGGCACATACACGATGCGGCCGTCGAACAGCTCGCCCACCAGCCGCTCAGCCTCCGCATCCCGGATGTTGGTCAGGCTCATCGTCGGCACGTCGTGAGTGTGTGCGATGACGCGATAGGGCAACAGCGAGTGCAGTGGGGTTTCCACGCTGGGCGCCGGTCCCTCGGTCAGCATGCAGCTCGCCATGAAACGCATCATCTCTGTGTCGCTCATCGACTCTACCTCCCGCAGCGCCGCCAG
>JACCRS010000002.1 GCA_013813435.1 Gemmatimonadales bacterium | reverse complement strand
TCGACAAACAATTCACGCTCCTCGGCCGGAAAGAACGAATTGAAGTTCGAGTTGGCCACGACGGCGGTGTAGAAGAACGCTTCGACTTCCTCGAGTACCTGCACCAGCCGGAGAAATCCCGCGTCGGTCCGCAGATCGAACGACACTCCCGTGACCGGTGGTACTCCCCCTCCCCCTCCCCCGCCGCCCGGCTGGACCGGATCATCATCGCAGCTCATGAGAACCCCAGGCAGCGCTACCGCGACGCTCCCCGCGCCAAGCATCCGAACGAAACCGCGACGGCTTGTCGGCTGCCGCAATCCTGCTTCGATCACACCGAGGTCGCGCGCACTATCCTCTCGAATCTTTGACATGTCTTGTCCTCGTCCGCCAGCCCCTGTTGAAAGGAACGATCAGGCTGGCACTAATCGCTCAATGGTTTTCAGACTAAGCTAGCGGAGTGCACCACCGAAGTCATCCGTTCAGTACTGCGGATCCCTCCGGCCGGCGTGCCAGCCCCGTCGGCTTTTCACCGGTCTCTTGAGTTTCGCTCCTCCCGTCGCGACGTTTCGGGTATCTCAATCCCCCTGAGTCACACTCCAAAGAGGTCCAATCGGTTACCGATGCGGCCTCTCCCGAATTCATGCCGATGAGTCAGCGCCTGTCGTGGGCCCCATCTCGCCTGCTGTCTACATTCATCGCCGCCCTGCTCCTGGCCTGCGGGGGTGGCGAGACGCTGGATGTGCCCACCACCGGCACCCTGGAGTTGACCACCTCGACTACCGGTACCGAGCCCGACCCCGATGGCTACACCATCCACATCGGTGCCCTGCCGGCCGAACCCATCGGTGCTTCTGCCAGCCTTCAGAAAACCGAAATCGACGCTGGTGATCATACCATCCTGCTCGAAGGCGTGGCGGCGAACTGCAGCGTCACCGGTGACAACCCCCGTACCGTAACCGTGACGGCCGGCTCGGCCACTCCGGTCCCCTTTCACATAGTCTGTAACGCCACCACCGGCGGCGTTCGAGTAGCCCTGTCCACCACTGGCTCTTCACCCGACCCGGACGGCTACACCCTCACCGTAGATGGCAGCGAGCGCCAGCCCATCGGCTCGAGCGCGGAAGTCACCCTGGACCTGATCCCACCCGGCGCTCACACCGTGGGCCTCGGTGGCCTGGCGGGTAACTGTGAGGTGCAGGGCACCAATCCACGAAGCGTGACGATTACAGCCGGCAGTGTGGCCGTGGTCGCCTTTTCCGTTCGGTGCATAGACCCTCCGCCCCTGGCCGGCACCATCCGGATCAACACCTCGACCACGGGGCCGGATCAGGACGCCGATGGCTACACGGTGGCGGTGGATGGCGGCGATGACCAGCCGATCGGCGTGACCGAGACCGCAACCCTGGCCAGCATCGCCGCGGGCGATCACCTGGTGCAGCTCTCCGGCATCACGGCCAACTGCAGTCTATCGGGAACAAACCCGCGCGCTGTCACGCTACCGAACCAGGGTGTTGTGGACGTCACCTTCGATGTCATCTGTGTCGAGCGTCCACCAACACTGGGCGCCCTTCAGGTCCGCACCGCCACGACCGGCGGTGGGTCGGATCCCGACGGGTTTGAGGTGAGTCTCGATGGCGCCGCCGGAACCAACATCGGCATCGACACCAGCCTCTCGTTCGGGAATCTGGCTCCGGGAGATCACAGTGTTGGCCTCTCGGGAATCTCCGACAACTGCCAGGTGAGCGGCGACAACCCCAGGTCCGTGGCCGTTACCGCGGGCAGCGCTTCATTGGTCGACTTCGAGATCGTGTGCCAGGAGATTCCGGCCACCAGCGGGACCCTGCGCGTTACCACCACGACCACCGGCCCCGATGCCGACCCGGACGGATACGCCATTACCATCGATGCCGCGGCGGGTCAGGCCGTGGGCGTCAATACGACCGTGAGCGTGGGTCACCTGCCGGTCGGACTTCATAGCGTCGGGCTGGCCGGCCTGGCCGCCAACTGCACCCTCGAGGGCGAGAATCCCAGAAGCGTCACGGTTTCGCTCGACGCCACCGTGGAGGTGGGCTTTGCCGTCACCTGCGTTCCGGGTAGCGGGAGTTTGACCGTCACCGTTGTCACGGCAGGAGCAGGGCTCGATCCGGACGGCTACCAGGTCACCATCGACGGGGGAGCAGCGCAGGCCATCGCGACCAGCGGGACGCTGACGTTTCCTATACTCAGCGTCGGTGAGCATGTCGTTGCGCTTACCGGCCTGGCTCCCAACTGCGAGGTGGCGGGCGAGAGCCCCCGCCCGGTGACGCTGCAGGCTTCTGAGACAACGACGCTGGCCTTCGAGGTCACCTGCGCGGCCACGACCGGAAGCCTGGCCGTAAACATTTCGGGCCTTCCGGAAGGCTCGCCTGCAGTGGTATCGGTGACCGGGCCAGGCGGCTTCAACCGGCCGGTCACGGCTGATGTGGTGCTGGCCGATCTTGCGCCCGGCTCGTATACCGTGACGGCGGCGAGCGTCTCAGTCGCCGGCGCGACCTACACCGCCAGCCCTGAGGTTCAAACCGCCGAGATTCTGGCCGACAGCTCGGCAGAGGTGACAGTCACCTACGGTCTCTCCAGCGGCGCCTCGCTCAATCTCCGAATCGACAACCTGTACCTGACCCAGAGCGCCCAGACCTACGGCAATACAGTGCCGCTGGTGGCGGGGCGCGACGGGTATCTGCGGGTTTTCGCCCTGGCCAACGAAACCAATACCGCAAGGCCGTCGGTGCGGGTGCGATTCTTCAGGAATGGCTTGCTCACGAGAACCTTCACTATTTCAGCGGCCGCCGCCTCCGCCCCGGTTACCGTGGACGAAAGTCAGCTGGGCCTTTCCTGGAATGTCCCAATACCGGGCTCGATCATCCAGCCCGGGCTTTCGATAGCGGCCGAGGTCGATCCGGACAATGCTGTGGTCGAGAGCGACGACGGCGACAACGCCTTCCCGCGCTCAGCCACGCCGCAGACGCTCCAGGTCCGAACTGTTCCGGCGTTCGCTGTCCGATTTGTTCCGGTACGCCAGCGCGGAAACGGCCTTCAGGGGAACGTGACCAGCGGAAACCGGGACCAGTTTCTCAGCCTGACCCGGCGCATCTACCCGCTCTCCGGGATCACCTCGGACGTACACGCGGCCTATACCACGAGTACGACACTGACCGGAGACCTGGGTACCTGGTCCACGGTTCTCAGCGAGATCTATTCCCTTCGCATCGTGGAAGGATCTTCCGCCCACTACTACGGTGTGGTGAATGCCGGGCCCAACACCCTCTGGGCCGGAGTGGGATACCTCGGTGCGTCGGCAGCTCTGGGCTACGATCGCCAGTCCGATCGGAGCCGGGTTGCCGCCCACGAGCTGGGCCACACTTGGGGCAGGGAACACGCCCCGTGCGGAAACCCGGGAACCCCCGATCCGGGATTCCCCTATCCGGGTGGCCAGATCGGAGTCTACGGACTGGATCTCGCCTCCAATGGTCTTCAGCGCCCCTACCAACCCGACATCATGGGCTACTGCGACGATCCCTGGATCAGCGATTACACCTACCGAGGAGTTCTGGACTACCGGGCCCTGAGCAGTGTTCGGCCGAGCTCCGCGCAGCAACCCCAGCCAAGCCTCCTCGTGTGGGGCCGCGTCGAGGGGGGCAATCTGGTGCTGGAACCTTCCTTCCAGATCATGACCCGGCCGGCGCTCCCGGCTCGTCCAGGACCCTACCACATCGAGGGCCGGGCCCGGAGCGGCGCTAGGGTGTTCGCCCTGTCCTTCGACGCGTGGGAGATAGCGGATGACCCCAGCGGAGCCCGGCACTTCGCCTTCGCTGTACCGCTGGGCGCAGCGAGCGCGGCACAGCTCGTCAGCCTGCAGTTCTCGGCGCCGGGCTCGGCCGCCGCGGTGAGAACCCGGCCACCCGCTCAGCTCCGGCTTGGCGTCACCGAGCCGATCAGAGCTCAGCGGACCGCCGGTGGAGTGCGGGTCCGATGGGATTCCAGCGTGCACCCGATGTTGCTGGTGCGGGACCCCGACACCGGAGAGGTGCTCTCGTTTGCCCGGGGTGGAGACGTGGAGCTGGGAACCTCCAAGGGCGAACTGGATGTAACCGCGTCAGACCAGGTGCTGAGCGGCCGTTCTCGGGTGATGGTCGCGCCCTAGGCAGTCTCCGTCGAACAATCGTTACTTTGTCGTGACGAAACCGGCTGGCGCCGGCCGGAAACTTGATGGATATCTAGGGATAGAATATGACTATCCAGGAGCTTCGTCCCCAGCCGCGCCTCGCCGCCATCGACGTCGGAACCAATACCATCCGCCTGGTCGTCGCCGAGGTCCAGGAAGATGATACCTATCGAATACTGGACGAAGAGCGTGAGATGGTCCGGCTGGGCGAGAAGCTGGGTAAAACCGGCCGCCTGTCGGACGCCGCGGTGGAGCGGGCCCTGGTGGCCATCGGGAAGATGAAGGCGATCGCGGACGGCTTCAAGGTGACGGAGATCCGGGCCATAGCCACCAGCGCTGTCCGGGAAGCCGCCAACGGCCGGGGGTTCACCCGGGAAGTCCTGCGGCAGCACAAGGTCCGCATCGATGTGATCTCGGGCGAAGAAGAGGCGCAGCTGGCGTTTCGGAGCGCCACCCGGCATTTCGATCTGGAGGGGCGCTCCACTGCCGTCATCGACATCGGCGGCGGCAGTGTGGAGGTCATCCTTTCGGCCGGCACGGCCATCGACCAGGTATACTCGCTCCCGCTCGGCGCCGTCAAAATCACCGAGCGTTTCGTTCGGTCGGACCCCCTGCGCCCGAAGCACTGGAAGCTGATGAAGGAGGAGATCGACCGGGGGCTCCGCGCGGCCATCGGGCAGCCTTCTCACCGGGCCGAAATCATGATCGGCAGCGGCGGAACCTTCACCGCACTGGCGCACATGTCGAAGTGGCAGCGCGAGGGGCGCCATGGATCGGTCCAGGGGTATATCCTGACCCCAGCCGAAGTCATCCACCTGCTGGACCGGCTTCGGGAGGCTCCACTGGAGACTCGCCGCCAGATGCCGGGCCTCAGCGCAGACCGGGCCGACATCATCGTGGCCGGCGCCAGCGTCATCGCCCGACTGGTCAAACGGCTGGGAACCCAGCGCATCATGGTCAACGAGCGCGGCCTCCGGGACGGCGTCCTGCTCCACATGATCTCGGAGCTGCCGGGCCGCTCCACCGGGGCCCAGCTGCCGCAGCCGGCCAACCGAATCGAATGGGCGCGCCACTTCGCCCGAAAGTGCCGTTCGAACGAGCGCCACTGCGAGCAGGTAGCCAAACTGGCCCTGCAGATCTTCGACGGCATCAAGACCCGTTTTAAATTGCCCGACTCCAGTCGGGACCTGCTCCAGGCGGCGGCGCTGCTGCACGACATCGGCTACCTCATCAGTCACTCGAAGCATCACAAGCACGCCTACCACCTGATCATGCATGGAGATCTGCCCGGCTTCTCGCCCCACGAGGTCGAGATGATCGCCAACGTGGCGCGGTATCACCGGCGGTCGTTTCCCCGTAAGTCCCACGAAAATCTGGCTCGCCTGGCGGCGAATGACCGGCGCCTGATCGCGCGGCTGAGCGGGATTCTCCGCATAGGCGATGGCCTGGACCGCACCCACTCGCAGTCGGTCACCGGCCTCCAGGTGCGCGCCCTGCGCGGCAGTCTGCGGCTGAGCATCGAGGCTGCTACTTCGCCCGGGGTCGAGTGCGCTGATGCCGAGCGGAAGTCGGATCTTTTCAGGCGGGCGTTCGATACCGAGGTGGATCTGGTTTGGCGCCGTTCGCGCAGCCGCAGCAAGGTGGCCGCGGCCCCACGCCGCCCGCGGCTGCACGTCGTGGCCGCCGGTTAACCCCGGAACCTATGCCGAAAAACCTACCCGCCCTTTCGCAGGACCATTATCTCAACCGCGAGCTGAGCTGGCTCGAGTTCAACGCGCGGGTTCTCGAGGAGGCGGCCGATCGCGCCAACCCGTGCCTGGAGCGGATCAAGTTCCTCTCCATCGTCAGCTCCAACCTGGACGAGTTCTTCGAGATCCGGGTGGCCGGCCTGCAGGAGCAGCTGTACGCCGGGCTGGAGCCGCAGGATTTCGCGGCCGATGGTCTGGCGCCGGCCGACCAGCTGGCGAGGATCGACCAGCGGGCACACCAGCTGGTTGGTGAACAGTACCGGCTGCTCCACGAGGAGCTGATCGGGGACCTGCAACAGAGCGGCATAGAGTGGGTGCGGCAGGCAGATCTCGCGCCCTCGGAGCGGGCCTATGTCGACGGGCTCTTCGCTGACAGCATCTACCCTGTCCTCACCCCGCTGGCCATCGACCCGGGCCACCCGTTCCCCCACGTCCACAACAAGAGCCTCAACATCGCCCTCCTGGTCGAGCGGAAGCTCGCCAATCAGCTGCAGGAGCTCTTTGCGGTGGTGCAGGTGCCGGCCGTTCTCGACCGGGTGGTGCTGCTGCCGGGCTCTCCCGAGCGGATTCGCTTTGTTCTGCTGGAGGACGTGATCGCGGCCCATCTGGGAACGCTGTTCGGTGGCTTTCGGGTGCTGGGCCACACCGTGTTCCGGGTAACGCGTAACACCGATCTCACCATCGATGAGGACGACGCCGAGGATCTGCTTCAGACCATCGAGGAAAATCTCCGCCAGCGCATGCGGGGTGACGCGGTGCGGCTGGAGATCTCGGACACGGCCGACGAGCGCTTCGTGCAGATGCTGGTGGGCGCCCTCGACCTGCAGAACCGGGACGTCTACCGGGTTCTGGGGCCGGTAGATCTTACGGTGTGCATGGCGCTGCATCGGCTCGACGGATTTCGGGCGCTTAAGGACGAGCCGTTGAATCCCGGCGTGCCTCCGGCATTCGCTTCGGGCTCCGACGTCTTCGATCTGATCCGGGGCAGTGACGTCCTGGTGCATCATCCCTACGAGTCGTTCAGCTGCGTGGTGAACTTCATCGACCGGGCGGCCGACGACCCCCAGGTGCTGGCCATCAAGCAGACTCTCTATCGCACCAGCGGAGCAAGTCCGATCATTCGCGCCCTGGAGCGGGCGGCGCAGAACGGCAAGCAGGTCACCGCGCTGGTGGAGCTCAAGGCTCGCTTCGATGAGGAGAACAACATCGTGTGGGCCCGCTCCCTGGAGCACGCGGGGGTCCACGTGGTCTATGGAGTCGTAGGACTCAAGACCCACTGCAAGGCCGCCCTGGTGGTTCGGCGCGAAGCCGACGGCATCAGGCGTTACGTGCACCTCTCGACCGGCAACTACAACCCGACAACCGCCCGGGTATACACCGACCTCGGCCTGTTCACCGCCAAACCGGAATTCGGAGAGGATACCAGCGAGCTGTTCAACCTCCTCACCGGCTACTCCCAGGGCCGGCACTGGCGAAAGTTCCTGGTGGCTCCGCTCGGCTTGCGGGAGCGGATCGTGGAGCTGATCGACCGCGAGGGGCAAAACGCGGGCGCGGGCCGGCCGTCACGCATCATCGTCAAGATGAATGCACTGGTCGAGCCGACCGTCATCGAGGCGCTGTATCGCGCTGCTCGCGCCGGGGTGCGGATCGATCTGATTATCCGTGGCACCTGCTGCCTGAGACCGGGAATTCCGGAACTTTCCGAGAACATCCGGGTGATCAGCATTGTGGACCGCTTCCTGGAGCACAGCCGGATCTTCTACTTCGAGAACTCCGGTGATCCGGAGGTCTTCCTGGGAAGTGCCGATTGGATGCCCCGCAACTTCTTTCGGCGCATCGAAGTGATGTTCCCCATCGAAGACCCGCGGCTCAAGTCGCGCCTGACCGAGGAGCTGCTCCAGGTGGTGCTGAGCGACAACATCAAAGCCCGGCAACTCCAGGCGGACGGCACCTATACCCGGGTGGTGGCTGCGGAAGGCCAGCAGCCCATCCGCTCCCAGACTGTATTCCAGACCGCGGCGCGTGAATCCGCGAGAGTTGCGGTTGACACCGCTCTGCGGTTCGTACCTATCTTCGGTCCCTCAGGAGCGCCTCCCGCCGATGACGCCGGGTCCCCGAACGGCGCCGAGCCTGGACAACGGTCCAAGCCTCCCCGAGTACGTTCTCCGCGAGCGCGAAAGCGGCCAGAGCCGGCGTGAAGCTCCTTATCATCCGGCACGGGCCGGCGGGAGATAAAGAGAAGTGGGAGGCCGAAGGTCGCGACGACCGGCTTCGGCCGCTTACGAGTGACGGCAAAAAGAAGATGCGCCAGGCCGCTACCGGGCTGGCTCGGCTGGTGCCCAAGCTCGATCTGCTGGCCGGCAGTCCCCTGGTTCGGGCGGCTGAAAGTGCTTCTATCGTCGCCTCGGAGTATGGCTCAGAGGTATTGACCCTCGATTCGCTGTCGCCTGATCGCGCCCCGGAGGAAGTGGTGGGGTGGCTCCGGGAGCAGCCCACGGCTCAAACCGTGGCGCTGGTGGGACACGAGCCGCAGCTGGGTGTCCTCACCGGATATCTGTTGACCGGAAGGCCGGTCTCCTTCATCGAGCTCAAGAAGAGCGGAGCGTGTCTGCTCGACCTTGAGGATCCTCTCCGGCCTGGTGGCGGAATCCTGCAATGGCTGCTGACCGGCAGCGCGCTACGCTGCATGGATGAATAGGCTCGATGCCGACCCGACTTCCCCCCGACCTGTTGCACCGATCGGCGCAGGAATCATCTCGCCTGCTCGCCCTGAATTATCTCGACGCGATCGACCGGGCCCAGACCCGGCTCAGCGACGCGCAGGACAGCGAGGCGCTGCATGATTTCCGGGTCGGCCTCCGGCGGCTTCGGAGCTGCGTCCGGGCGTATCGCGGGCAGCTGAAAGGCAGCGCTACGGGGAAAATGCTGGAGCAGCTGCGACAGCTGACCCAGGCCACCAATACCGGTCGAGACACCGAGGTGCAGCTCACCTGGTTGCAAAAACAGGGGGAGCGCATGGGAGACGAGGACACCCAGGGCTTCTTCTGGCTCACCGGCAGGCTGGAAGGGCGCAAGGTCGAATCTCTCGATCCCGCTACCGCCGGGGTGGCACAACGGTATTCCAAAGCGTCGGTAAGGTGGCGGCGGCGGCTTGGGATCCTCCGTATCGAGGTCGGGAACGCTCCAGCCAGGAAATCTCCGACCTTTGGGGAGGTGAGTGGGGATCTGATCGGTAGACAGGTCGCCCGATTGCGAGAGGACCTCACCAGAGTTCGCGGTGTCAACGACGTCGATGAGGCGCACCGGGCACGAATTGCCGTGAAGCGGCTGCGCTATCTGATCGAACCGGTGGCTCGAGGCAATCGGCGGGCACGGGCCCTCATTCCCCGGCTCAAGGAAGCGCAGGACCTGCTCGGCGAGCACCACGATATGCACGTGATGTCGGCGGCCATCGCCTCCGCGCGCGCCGGTCTTCCGGGGAGCGATGCCGGGGCCACGGCAAAGCTGGAACATGGCCTCGCGACCCTGGAGCACCTGGCTGCAGAACAGGCGGGTGCCGCTTTTGAGCGATTCTACTCACTCTTGGGCGGCGAGCTGGCCAACCGAATCTTCTTTCGGGCTGCTGAGATCGGGAAGTCTCTAAGGGATGGGCCGAAGCCACCCGCCTCGGTGGACCAGGCTCTCGACACCCGCAAGGGAGTTCCCAACGGCAGCTCGGCGCAGTCGAATGTGAGCTAAACCGAGTGATGCCAGTCACCGCTGCTCGAGGTAGCCGGGCCTACACTGACCCTCTCAACTTCGGGCGTTTCCAGGACTGTAACGGAGGTAACGGATGGCCAGGGTTACGGATCAACTCGCGCAGGCCGGCATGGGTACTCTCGTGGCCGGACTCAAGGCAGTCCAGAGCGGCGTGTCCAAGAAGAAGTACAAGCGCCTCATTGCGACGGCCGTTGCGCAACTCCTCACCATGCATCCCGATTTTGGCGCCGGCCAGGCGCGGCGTCGCGCCCGCAAGGTGGTGGGTGCCAAACCCGCCAGGAAAATGCTGGTCAAGCGCGGGCGCGCCGGGCTCAAAGAGGGGCTTGAAACGGCGGCGGTCGCCGCGGCCGGAGGTGCCGCGTTGAAGGTTGCGAGCAAGCTGGGGCGGAAGGTCACGGAGAAGCTCAAGGATGCTGTGGAGACAGCCAGAGAAGACGGGGCAGGTACATCCACGCGTCAGGCATAGCATACCCAGTGGCGAAGCATGCAAGCCCTCGCGCGCTCCCGCGGGGGCTTTAAGCGTAGCCGCGCCACCCCATGCCCATCATACGCCAGAGCGGCGCGATCGTCTTCCGACTCGATGGCAGAGAGCCGAGGGTCCTGCTGGTCACGTCCAGGCGGAACCGGCGGAACTGGATTTTCCCAAAGGGGCACATCGAGAGGGGAGAGACGGCGGAAGTGGCCGCGCTGCGTGAGGCGAGGGAGGAAGGGGGTGTGATTGGCAAGCTGGTCGGACCGGCGGGGGTACTCGAGTACGGATTCCTGGGAGCCAGGGCGCGGGTCGACTATTTCCTGGC
>JACCRS010000253.1 GCA_013813435.1 Gemmatimonadales bacterium | reverse complement strand
GCGCTCAGGATCGCACGCAGCACCGTGCCCAATGTGGCGCTGAGGGACAGTGTGGAACGGGCTTCCGCTGCCGTGGGAGAGGGTGCCGCTCTGGCCCCGTCACTCGCCGAGACGCTGCCACCGCTGGCGGTACAGATGCTGGCAGTAGGGGAGGAGAGCGGGAGGCTGGACGTGTTATGCCTTCGAGTCGCCGACACGTATGATGCAGAGGTGCGGCGAGCGATTCGCGCGCTAGTGGCGCTTATCGAGCCGGGCATGATCATCATCTTCGGGGGGCTGGTGGGGTTCGTGGCGCTTGCCATGCTGCAGGCCATTTACAGCATCAACACGAGCGCGTTCTGATCCAGGCGCACGCGAACGGTCACAGTACACAGGAAAAGGGGGATCAGATGCGGCGTGGCTTCACCCTCATCGAGCTTTTGGTCGTGATAATCGTACTCGGTCTTCTGGCCGGGCTGGTCGGCCCTCAGATCCTGGGCCGCCTTTCCGAGGCCAAGTCGGCCACCGCCCGCACCCAGATCGATCTGCTGGGCGTGGCGTTGGACAGCTACCGGCTCGACAACGGCAGCTATCCGTCTGGCGAGCAGGGATTGGCGGCCCTCCGGGATCGCCCGGCACGTGAGCCGGCACCCACCAATTGGCGAGGCCCCTACCTTCGGAAGCCGGTGCCCCTCGACCCCTGGGGGCGCCCCTACATCTATACCATCGCCTCCACCCAAGCCACCGGGTTCGAGCTGCGGACACTAGGCAAGGACGGAAAACCCGGCGGAGAGGGTGAAGACGCGGATATAACCGGAAGCTAAACTCTTGCGGCGGATACCCGGGGGTAGTATAATAACCCGCTGGTACTCAGAAATAGCTACGACCCCTGCTTCAACTAGCGTATTACAGTATGTATCGCGCTGGCAACAGCTCGACACCGGCGCGGCATAACTGCCAGCCTAGTAATTCGCACTTCACAACTTAGAAGTTAAACGAAGCGGTTTGCTTCAAGTCGAATGTGCGCGGTCGAGTTGCCATCGATCCCGCCCGTAGGTCTTTTAAGTCCCATTCCAGTACTTCAACCCAGGGAAGCTCTTCAATGACACGACGGCTCATCCTTCTTGCTGCGGTCCTTGCCATCGGCGCCTGCAGTGACCAAGACCCCACCGGCAGTTCCAATCCGGCGGAGCTGGCCTCTACCTCCGGTACCATCGGCGTGAATGTGCTGCTCAAGGCCCGGGCAACCGCAGCCAACCGGACCGAGCTGGCCAAGTACGGTACCCTGATGGACGAAATTCAGGAGCTCAATGTCATCCGGGTAAAGATGAAGGGTAGTCAGCTGCCGGCGGTTCAGGCGCTCCCCTTCGTGGCCGGCGCCAATCCGGACGCGGAGCGTAACGCAGCTCCGATCGACGCAGTAGCCGCGGCCGACTTTGCTGGTGGTAAGAGCACCTGGGACCTGGATGCGGTGAACGTTACGAACTACAACACGCCCGGACGGACCGTATCCTTTGACGGCTCTGGTGTTTACGTGGCCATTCTCGATACCGGACTGCTTCCGACCTGGCGCCAGTACTTCCCGGAGCAGCGGATTGCAGAGGAGTATGCCAAGTCCTTCGGTGGCGGCGGCGGAGAGAACGGCAACGTCTCCGAGCAGCCCAACAAGTGGGAGAGCGACGTCAACTCTCACGGTACCCACGTAACCAGCTCGGTTCTGGGTTTTCAGCTGGGCGGGACTAGCTACAACGGGACGGCTCCATTGGCCACCGTCATACCGGTCAAGGTGCTGAATCAGAATGGCTCGGGCTGGTCCTCGACCATTGCCCGCGGGGTCACGTACATCGCGGATCTGAAGAAGACCGTGCTGGCGAACTCCCCGGTGGTAATCAACATGAGCCTCGGTGGATCCCAGCTGGACGTGGTGGAGCGACTGGCCCTCGATTACGCGGTAGATGCAGGAGTCATCATCGTGGCTTCGGCGGGCAACTCCGGCCCGACCGGGTTCATGGGCTACCCGGGTGCGTATCGCAAGGTCATTTCGGTCGCTTCATTGGGTTACGTGAGACAGTGGGAGACCGCCGGGTGGTGGAGGGACGCGACGTCAAATACTGCGGACCCGACCGACCCGGCGCAGTACTACGTCAGCGACTTCTCGGCGCTCAGAAGGGCCGATCAGGATCTCGATGTGGCCGGACCGGGCTCCCTGGTGGTGGGCCCCTATCAGCTTAATCAGAGCAACAGGACCAGCTTCTACTATCTCAGCGGCACCTCGATGTCGGCGCCCCACGTTGCGGGCGTAGTCGCTCTGATGCTGCAGAAGAACGGCACGCTCGGCGTAGGGCCGACTGCCCGCGCAGGCAAGGCCGAGCAAATCCTCACGAGCACAGCAATCCCGATTCCTGACATTAATCAGCAGAGGCGCACGGGACCGGGTGCGCCATTGACCACTCCCCCATCGTGGGACGAAAACCGGAGCGGCAGTGGGCTTGTCACGGCCAACGCAGCC